>JBAZNZ010000007.1 GCA_041648975.1 Candidatus Omnitrophota bacterium
AGAGTTTTTTATAAATAAAGGATTGAAAGTTAAAGAATTCCAGAGTGAAACCCAAAGAATAGTTTTTGCCGAAGGGAAATATTCGATTAAATGATCATATCGGTTGCGAGCGGTAAAGGTGGCACAGGGAAAACCACCATAGCAGTTAATCTGGCATTATCCTTGAACAATGTGCAATTACTCGACTGTGACGTTGAAGAGCCGAATGCCCATATTTTCCTTAAGCCGGAGATAAAAGAAAAGCTCTCCGCGTTTATTCCCATCCCGGAAATAGATGAGGTAAGATGCAATACATGCGGCAGATGCCGCGAGGTATGCGCGTATCATGCGATAGCTGTCATCCCTCCCGGTGATTCCGGTAAGGGGAGAGTCCTTGTTTTTCCGCACCTCTGTCATGGGTGCGGAGCCTGCAGCCTTTTATGCCCGCAAAAAGCCATTAAGGAAGTAGATAAAGAGATAGGTATAATAGAAATAGGACAAGCGCGCGGCGTGCAATTTATCCACGGCAAGCTTAATGTCGGCGAGATAATGTCTCCGCCTTTAATAAGGCAGGTTGAGGATCATATAGATCCCTCTAAAACCGTTATTATTGACGCGCCGCCGGGAACATCGTGTCCTGTGATAGCAGCGGTAAAAAAGAGCGATTACTGCATACTTGTAACCGAGCCCACTCCTTTTGGCCTCAACGACTTGGTACTGGCGGTCGAGGTACTGAGGAAAATGAAGATTCCTTTTGGCGTTGTCATTAACCGCTCTGATATAGGTGATGATAAAGTTGACAAATATTGTCAGGATAAAAATATACCTATACTACTTCGTATACCGTTTGATAGGGAGATCGCCCTTCTTTATTCCCGCGGCATCCCGCTGGTTCAGGAGAAAGCGGAATATAGAGAAAAATTTCAAAAAATGTTTGATGTGATAAAAGGAAATGCATGAAACAGATAGTTGTAATAAGCGGCAAAGGTGGTACGGGGAAGAGCGTTTTAACGGCCTCGTTTGCCGCACTTGCAAAAAATAAGGTGATAGTCGATTGCGACGTAGATGCGGCAGATTTGCATCTTTTGCTGCATCCGGTTGTAAAAGAGCGTTATGAGTTCAGAAGCGGGAAGACCGCAAGGCTTGATAAGAAAATATGCACCCAGTGCGGTAAGTGTGTTGCTCCGTGTAGATTTGATGCTATAAAAGACGACTTGACCATCGATCTAATTTCGTGCGAAGGCTGCGGGTTATGCAGCCTTGTATGTCCCGTTGGTGCTATAACTATGGAAGAGAACGTAGCCGGTGAGTGGTTTATATCGGATACAAAGTACGGCCCTTTTGTCCATGCGAAGTTAGGTATTGCCGAAGAAAACTCCGGGAAACTTGTCGCGAAAATACGGCAGATAGCCAAGGAGATTGCTGAAAAAGAAAGCTTAGATTACGTTATTATTGACGGCCCTCCCGGCATTGGCTGTCCTGTGATTGCTTCATTATCCGGCGTTGACTGCGCCCTGGTTGTGACCGAGCCTACACTTTCAGGTCTCCATGATGCGAAGAGAGTTATCGAGGTTGCGGAACACTTCAATGTGTCGGTTAAGCTGGTAGTTAATAAACATGATCTCAATAATGAGATGACTGATCATATAGAACAGTTTTGCATGGATAGAGGCATTGCTCTTATTGGTAAGATAGGTTTCGACAAGGCCATTGTGGAGTCGATGGTTGCGGGAAAAACGATCGTTGAACATTGCGGCGGCAGGATAAAAGAAGAGATTGTTAAGATTTGGGAAGAGCTGAAATGATTATAACTAAACAAAAAAGCATAGACGAGATATTGAAATACATTGAAAAAGATTCCACCGTTTTTTTGATCGGATGCGCTGTTTGCGCCACTACCTGTAAGACGGGCGGCGAGAATGAAATAAAAAGCCTGTCAAAAGCGCTTGAAGATAGCGGTAAAACCGTAGCCGGGTGGGATATTCTTAATCCGGCTTGCTATGTTTTTGAGTCAAAAAAGCTTCTTAGGCGCAAAGAGAAAGAGCTTACCGCTTCCCAATCGATCATAAGCCTTGCCTGCGGCGGCGGGACACAGGCCATGGCGGAGATTCTACAGAAGCCTGTTTATCCGGCCAATGATACGTTATTTCAAGGGGAGATTATCAGGCTTTCCCCAAAAGAGGATCGTTTTGAAAAAAAGTGTCTGATGTGTGGCGAATGTATAGTAGGTACGACCGGCGGTATCTGCCCGGTTACCAGATGTCCCAAAGGCCTGCGAAACGGCCCTTGCGGCGGGCAGAATAAAGGTAAATGCGAAATCGACCCTGACAGGGATTGTGTATGGGTCCTTATTTATAAAAGGCTTAAAGAATTGGGGCAGCTTGAAAATATGCGGTTGATGAGCGGGGCAAGGGATCATAGAAAAGCAATTGATTGGTTGCTGGTTAATAAACACTAGAGAAAGAAGATTTTAAAAAGCATGAAGGATATTCATATTGTTAGATATTTTTCATCATTGATTATCATATCGAATGGTAGAGTAATCAAAGTAACTAAGCCTACCATTTCGCATTGTCCACTTGCAGGTTTTCTTTATAAAGGGCTCAAAAGATCCGGCGATTTGCCGCTTCCACGGCTAAAAGATGAAATTAAAAAAGTCGTTGAAGGTAAAATAAAACAGTTTGGTTTTTGCACTAAAAACAGGATGGTATGGGAAGAAGAAAGCTCGATACCTTATGGGGCCTCAGAGATCATAGCCCACGGGTTAAAAAATAAATCAATCGATTGTACCGTGACAGTATGCGATGGTGTAGGGACGGTTATTACGAATATTCCTCAGATCGTGCAAGGCATAGGCGCGAGAATGCATACTGTGCTAAAGACATCTTTTATACCGGAAGTTGCCGTGAAATTGCGCCGGTATGGTTGCCATATATTAGAGGAAAGGGGTACGATAGACCAAAAGGCGGGAGTTGCAGCGGCGGTAGAAAAGGGTTTTAACAATATTGCCGTTACGGTATGCGCTTTTGGCGATGAGCGTCTTGAGTATATAAGGAGGATCGAAAAAGAGCGTAAGATATCGGTAACCATTCTTGTCATATGTACGTCAGGCATTAAAAAGGACCGCCTCGATGAAATAGAAAAATATGCCGATATAGCGTGGTCTTGTAATTCACCGGATGTAAAGAACCAATTAAACAAAAGGGCGATAAGGGCCTTGTCAAAAGTATCACCGGTATATATTTTAACCGAAAACGGCGCAAAGCTTGTTGCGGCGTATTCGCCGAATATATTCGGCGTAAGAAAAGAGATGGGAGAACCAGCATGCGGCTAAAAATTTTAGCAGAAGGTTCGACAAAATGGCAGCGTTTTGTAAAGCATTGGGGGTTGTCCATTCTTATAGATGACGACATCCTTTTCGACACATTCGGAAGACCCGATTACATTTTAAAGCAGCTAAAGCAATTCCATATAGATGTTGATAAGATAAGGCATATCGTAATTTCTCATGATGATTGGGATCACGTCGCAGGTTTATGGAAGATATTGGAACGCAATAACGACGTTACCGTATATGTATGTCCTCATTTTAAATCCGGGATCAAGGCAAAGATTAAGTGGTATGGCGCGCGTATCGCGGAAATAGACGGGGTATTTAATTTACGGGATAATATCTATTTGAGCGGCGAGCTTACGGGTAAACGGTGCGATTTCGATATTTCGGAGCAGTATCTGGCCGTAAAATCAGCCGAGGGAATTGTTGTTATTACGGGATGCGCCCATCCCGGCATAGTTGAGATTACACAGCACGCCAAATCCTCTTTTGATTCGAATATTCGATTTCTTATAGGAGGTTTTCATCTCAAAGACTATACGGCAGAAGGAGCTCATGATATAATCTTAAGATTAAAAGCGCTAGGGGTCGGCCAGGTCATTCCTTTTCATTGTACGGGCCGGATCGCGCAGAAGTTATTCGAAAAAGAGTTTAAACAGGATTGTATTATTCCGAGCGAAGGTCAAATTATAGAAATTTGAGAAAGGAGATAAAATAAGAAACTACTATGGAAAAGCTGATCAACGATTTTTTGGCACAGAAGAGTTTTGCTGTGGCGGGATCATTCCGGGACGAATCAAAATACGCCTACAAGATTTTAAAGATATTGAAAAATAAGGGATATGAGGTCTATCCTGTGCATCCCACCATGAAGGAAGTTGACGGACAGCCTTGTTATTCAAGCGTTAAAGATATTCCTTATGCTGTAGATGTCGTTAATTTAGTTACGCCACCTTCGGTGACTGAAATGATATTGGGAGAATGCAAACAGAGAGGTATAAAGAAGATATGGCTCCAGCCCGGGGCCGAGAGTGAAAATGCAATAAGGTTTTGTAAGGAAAACAACATGGATGTTGTATACCAGGTTTGTGTCATGATGGAAGCGAAGTAAAAACCGGAGGATGTGTAATGCCGAATAAGACAGATATATTAGTAGTGGGAGCAGGCCCCGCAGGAATAGTATGTGCCTTAACCGCTAAAAAATATTATCCCGATAAAAATGTCACGGTAATCAGAAATATCGCAAACGGTGTTATTCCCTGCGGCATTCCTTACATGTTCGCAAGTTTAAACAATCCCGATGACAATAAACTCGGAATGGCGTCTCTGGAAAATAACGGCATAAAGACGGTCGTTGATGAGGTGACCGGTATAAACAGAAAAGAGAAAAGGGTAGAAACGGCGGGCAAAACAGATTATGTGTATGAAAAATTGGTTCTGGCGACCGGTTCAATGCCCCTGATCCTGCCCATAAAAGGGATAGATAAAGATGGAGTTTATCCGATCAATAAAGAGATGGCATATTTAAAAGATGTGATAAAAAAGATAAAGAACTGTAAGCACGTTCTTGTTATAGGAGGCGGGTTTATAGGTGTTGAATTTGCCGATGAGCTTTCTAAATTAAAGGGGCTTGCCGTTACATTAGTAGAGGTGCTTCCGCATTTAATGGCCAATTCGTTCGATCCGGAATTTTCGAAGATGGCTGAGAAGCGTTTACTGGAAAAAGGAATAAATGTTTTAACCGGTACCAGGGTTACGGAGATAGCCGGCGGAGATAGGGTCGAGAAAGTGAAATTTGATAACGGAAAAGATATGCCTGTCGACGGGATCATACTTGGAGTCGGGTCAAGGCCAAATGTAAAATTGGCTGTTGATGCCGGATTGGAATTGGGATCCTGCCAGGGTATTTTGACCGATGAATATATGCGCACTTTACGCGATCCGGATATATTTGCGATAGGGGATTGTTCCTGCAAAAGGGATTTTTATACCCGGAAGGCGATACCCGTGATGCTGGCTTCCACTGCAACAGCCGAAGCCAGGATCGCCGGGGCAAATTTGTACCAAATAAAGGTAGTGCGGGAGAATAAAGGCACGATTGCCATATATTCCACGTATATTGACGGCCTTGTCCTGGGTTCGGCTGGGCTTACGGAAAGGACAGCCAGCGCGGAGGGTTTTGAGATCATTGTCGGCTGCGCGGACGGCATCGATAAGCATCCTGTTTCGCTGCCCGGAGCCGTCAAAGGTATGGTAAAATTAATATTTTCCCGGCAGTCAGGTATCATCCTGGGAGGGCAGATAAGCTGCGGAATGTCCTGCGCGCAGGCGATCAACATAGTAGGGATAGCGATCCAGAAAAGGATGTCTTACACAGAGCTTGAGACTTTACAGATCGCGACTCATCCGTATCTGACAAGCGCTCCTACCATGTACCCGATAATAATGGCTGCCCAGGATGCGGTAGGGAGGATACGTGGATAAAAATTATAAATATATTTACGGGCCGGTGCCCTCATGGAGACTTGGCAGCTCGTTGGGTATCGACCCGATATCTCAGAAAGAAAAAGTGTGTAGTTTTGACTGTGTTTACTGCCAGATCGGTAAAACAAAATGTTTGACCGCCGACAGAGAAATATTCGTTCCTTTTCAAAAATAATAGATGAATTAAATTTTTTGCCGCCTTTGAAAATAGATTATATTACCTTTTCCGGGGCCGGGGAGCCTACTCTGGCTAAAAACCTGGGGGAGATGATAAAAGCCGTAAGGCGGGTCAGAAAAGAGAAGATAGCGGTTTTAACAAATTCTTCGTTAATGTAAAGGGAGGATGTTTTAAAAGAACTATCTATGGCTGATCTCGTTGCATGTAAATTGGATGCGCCTTCTCAAGGCGCCTTTGAGTTGGTCAATCACCCTGCGAAGGGTATTAATATCGGCGCGGTCATCGACGCTATAAAGGACTTTAAGAATCATTATAAAGGGAAGCTGGCCTTGCAAGTCATGCTTATGGAAGAGAATAAAGCTTTGTCGGAATGCAAGAAGCCGATATTTTTTCTTTTTATGGTAAAATGTCCTGTTGTTGCCCGGGACGTAAAATGCAGGCTTGGAGATGTGATTTTAATGCATAAGAAAAAACGTTAAAGGTTTAATAAGATGGCGAGTTACATAATAAAAGAATTGAGAATCCATGCGCCTTTCACTTTTTTCGGGGCGATATCGGGTATTGTGGTCATGGCATTGTGCCATAAGCTGCCTTATAAAACATCTTACGATATATTTTATATCCTGCATCCGTCGCACGTTTTTTTGAGCGCTCTGGTCACCGCTTCTATGTACAAACTTCACAAATGCGGCCGCATAACCGGGAAATGCATTATGGGGAAATGCAATTTATGGAGTTTACTTCTTATAGGTTATGCGGGCTCTGCAGGCATTGCCACATTAAGCGACTCGGTAATTCCTTATTTATGCGAGGCATTGTTTAAAATGCCTAACAGGGGTATTCATATAGGTTTTATCGAGAAATGGTGGATTGTTAATCCTCTTGCGATAATAGGTATAGCGGTAGCTTATCTTAAGCCTGAGACAAAATTTCCGCACGCGGGGCATGTGTTGTTGAGCGTCTGGGCTTCCTTGTTCCATATAATAATGGCGCTGGGGCAAAACATGAGCTTTGTTTTATATCCCGTAATCCTTATATTTTTATTCGTAGCGGTACTGGTGCCCTGTTGTGTGAGCGATATAGTATTTCCTTTGTTATTTGTAAGAGATAAAAGGAGCTGATTTTATGCATGAAACGAGATTTGTAAATGAAATATTTGCCGTGTTGAAGCAGAGACTGGGTAAGGATGCGGCTTCGGGACGGATTTTAGTCAATGTTCGCTTAAGCCCTTTCAGCCATGTATCGGCTACGACCCTGAAAGAGTCGTTCAATGCGTTGGCCGGGAATGAAGATTATAAAACCGCGTCAATTAATGTGCTCCCGCTTGAAATTCCTTTCGAATGCGGTAATTGCAAACGCAAGGCCGTGATCACGAAAAAAATGTTTGAATGCCCTTTTTGCGGCAGCGCGGATGTTGATATTAAAATGGACAAAGAATTTTTTGTAGAATCACTGGAAATAGAGAAAAAGGATGCTTGATATATGCATGACTTGGTTACTTCAGGATAAGGGATTATGAAAAAAGTTTCTTTGGTCCATCTTAAACCGAACCACAAAGGCAGGGTCTCGGAAATCTCGGGAGGCTTGGGATTGCGGCACAGGCTGATGAGCATGGGCCTTTACGTGGGTAAAGAGGTCACAAAGCTTAGCTACATCGGTTTGAGGGGGCCTGTTGTAATAAGGGTTGGCCGCAGCGTCCTGGCCCTGGGGCACGGGATGGCGATGAAAATTATCATAGAGGCAGAATGATAAAAAAGATCTATTTAATAGGTAACCCGAATGTCGGCAAAAGCGTCGTATTCTCCCGCCTCACAGGTGTCCATGTAGTCTCATCCAATTATCCCGGTACCACCGTCGAGTTTATCAAAGGTTATTTAACATCCGGAAATCAGAAGATCGAAGTTATTGACTTGCCCGGGACATATTCATTAGAACCAGGTTCAAGCGCCGAAGAGGTAGCCGTCTCGCTGTTAAAAGAGCATTCACAAGATGAGATAGCCGTCATTAATGTCATCGATTCAACCAATTTAGAAAGGAATCTGCTTTTGACCCTGCAGCTTGTTGAGGAAGGATTTCCGACGATCGCCTGCATGAACATGTGCGACGACGCCGTTCATAGGGGAGTTCATATCGATATCAGTAAGTTAGAAGAAATTTTACAAATTCCCGTGATTTCTACCTGTGCCGTAACGGGGGCGGGTATAAAATTATTGATCGATAGGATAAAAGAAGCAAGGTCTGTTTCAAGAAGTAAGCTTCCTCATGAAGAACGGTGGAAGGAGATAGGGCGTATCATCGAGCAGGTACAGAACCTTGAGCATCGCCATCACCGCTTAAGAGAGTTATTGGAGGACGCGTCTGTTTGTCCGATTTCAGGACTAATAATGGCGGTGGGAGTTATATATGTATCATTTAAAATAGTCCGTTTTATAGGTGAATCCATAATAAGCAGAATAACAGATCCTTTCTTTTATGAAACGGTCCAGCCTTTATTGGAAAAGATGACCGCTCATTGGCAGGAAAAGAGTTTCGTATTCCACTTGCTAATAGGCGATTTGATTCACGGAAAGATAGATTTCAAGCAGTCGCTTGGACTCTTGACCACAGCGCCCTACATTGAATTCGGCATGGTATTGCCGTATGTAATATCGTTCTATCTTGTCTTGAGCCTGCTGGAAGATATAGGCTATCTGCCGCGCCTGGCAATATTATTGGACAATCTCTTGCACCATCTGGGCCTGCATGGCTATGCTATAATACCTGTGCTTTTAGGTTTTGGTTGCAACGTTCCAGGTATATTGTCTACGCGTGTATTAGAGTCAAAACGCGAAAGGTTTATCGCCTCTACTATTATCTCCATCGGCGTGCCATGCGTTCCGCTGCAAGCTATGATTGTCGGGTTACTGGGCGCGTTCGGCGGCTTTTATGCCGGCGGCGTATATCTTGTGTTATTTTGCGTAATATTGATATTGGGGGTAATTTTAAACCGGGCCCTGCCCGGATACAGCCCCGAATTTCTGATAGAAATTCCTCCTTATAGATTTCCTCCGCTTACGATGCTGGCAAGAAAATTATATTTTCGCGTTAAGGGTTTTTTGTTTGAGGCAGTGCCGATAGTATTGATAGGCGTCCTGGTCGTAAATATACTTTTGTATTTTAAGTTGTTTGACGTCGTGACAGGCCTCTTTGCCCCGGTTATCCACGGATTATTCGGCCTGCCAAAAGAAGCGATAGTCGCCCTTATCGTGGGTTTTTTAAGGAAAGATGTCGCGGTGGGCATGCTCGCGCCGCTGGGACTTTCAGCCAAACAACTTTTTATAGCGGCGACATTATTGGCTATATCGTTCCCATGTATCGCGACTTTTATAGTTTTATGGAAAGAACTTGGCGTTAAAGACCTGATAAAATCGACGCTTATAATGATAACAGTCAGTATCATCGTAGGCGCTATGCTTAATTTTGTGATTCTGCGTTAAGTTTTAATAGGAGGCGCATATATGGATCGAGCACTGATATTAAAAATTCAGAAAAGCGAATTGACGGATAATATCGTTTACAAGCAGCTTGCCGGGCTCGTGAAAAAAGACGAACATCGCCGCCTCCTGGAAAAGATCTCCGGGGAAGAGCTTAAACACTATCAGATTTTTAAGGGTTTGACAGGCGAGGAGGTCCTGCCTGACAGGCTCAAGGTATTTCTATTTGTGGCCATTTCCCGTTTTCTCGGATTAAATTTTGGCCTTAAGCTTATGGAGACTGCCGAAGAGATAGCCCAGGATACATACGAAGGCTTAAAAGGCATATCGCCGGAAATAGAATCCGTGATACGCGATGAAGAGGAGCACGAAAAAGAGATAATAGGGTTAATCAACGAGGAAAGTCTAAAGTATGTAAGCTCGGTAGTTCTCGGCTTAAATGACGCCCTTGTTGAATTGACAGCGGCCCTTACAGGATTTACTCTTGCCTTGCAGAATAGCCGCCTCATAGGGATCGTGGGATTAATCACAGGGATAGCGGGCTCCATGTCCATGGCGGCCTCGGAGTATCTCTCGACCAGGCAGGAAGAGACGGACAAGGACCCTATCAAGGCGAGCGTTTATACGGGCATCGCCTATGTATGCACAGTGATCCTGCTGGTGATGCCTTATTTTCTGTTCAAAAACATATTTTTAAGTCTAAGCCTGGTCATCGCGACCGCGCTTTTGATCATACTTACCTTTACTTTCTATATCTCTGTCGCCAAGAGTCTTGATTTCAAGAAAAGATTTTTTGAGATGGCCGGTTTAAGTTTAAGCATAGCGGTTGCGACATTCTTTATAGGCCTTGCGATGAGAAAAATATTCGGAGTGGAGATTTAGATTTATTGATATTGGACAAGGTATGTTTGTGGTATAATTTACCGAGATGGGCACAAGAAATACATATATTAAAGTCTTATTAATATTTGCCGCAGGCATATTTTGTTTTCTTGCTATAGGCGGAGTATTTTTTCACAATCACGAAGATGCCTGCAATCACGACGATTGCCAAATATGCCAATGGGCAATCAGTTGCGCGTTTACTTTCTTAATAGTAACTCTACTATTCTTTTGCCTTTTGTTCTGCCGTAAAACCGCATTTTTTGTTTCCGTATTCATATCGATTTTCTGCAAGATAAGCCTTCATCTAAGGTCTCCACCTGCCGTTCTCCCCATAGTTTAGTTCAACCATAAAAAATCACAAATTCTCTTAGGGGAGATATCGATGACCCATTCGACTTCGCTCAGGGTCATCCTGAGCGACTAAAAGGAGCCGAAGGATGAAAAAAGCAATTATACTTTTCATTATTATTTTATTTATCCCCTTGTTTGCAGCAGACGCAAGGGGCAGCGAAGTTGCGCAGTTGCAGCAAGAAATGGCGGCATTAAGGTCTCAATTCAGTGAAATGAAAATGAGCTATGAGACGAGGATAAACCAGCTTGAAACAAAGATAGAAGACATACAAAAAACCTATTCGATACGCGCGCAAACACCTCAAATCACGTCTCCAGTCCAGCCTCAATCTACATCGCTTGGGCGATATTTCCAGAGCTTTAACCCGGATGTCAGCGTAATAGGCGATTTTACCTACCATGCGACGGATAGGAAGAACGAAGAATTCCGCAACCAGTTCCAGATGCGCCAGACAGAGCTTGCTTTTTCGGCATCCGTCGATCCTTACGCGCGAGGAGATTTCTTCTTCCACATAGAACAAGAAAATGGCGACTGGCATATCGGTCTATGTGAAGGGTATTTGACGCTTCTTACTCTGCCGATAGAAGGATTACAGGCCAAGGCAGGGAAATTCAAAGTCGAATTCGGCAAGGCTAATAAATATCACCTGCACAACCTCCCATGGGTCGATTATCCTAATATGATTACCAATTACTTCGGCGAGGAAGGGATGAGCGAGCCGGGAGTTTCCGCAAGCTATCTCATACCGAACCCGTGGAATAAGTACATGGAATTGACAGGGCAGGTTGTAAATAATAGTAACGGCGTAAGCTTTGCCGGTACCGACAGTAAAGACCTTGTCTATCTCGGGCACCTTAAGGCATTCTTCGACATAAACGAAGAATCGACAGTTGAGGCTGGATCAAGCCTTGCGGTAGGTTCGAATACCGGATCGCACGGCAAATTCGGCAAGGATATGACAGCGCTGGAAGGCCTAGACCTTACGTATAAATGGCGTCCGCTCCAGAAAGGACTCTATAAATCTCTTACATTCCAGAATGAGCTTCTATTCAGCCAGAAGGATAGGCCCTATTTTGATGACGGTACCGACATAATAGACGGCAAGACCCTGAATTCATGGGGGGCTTATTCATCGTTAGAGTATCAATTCGCCAAGCGGTGGACGGCTTTCGGAAGGTATGATTTCTCGGAATTCCCGGACTATACGAAGAACCGGGAGAATGCCTATTCGCTGGGGCTTACGTTTGCGCAGAGCGAATACTGCTTGTGGAGGGTGCAATTCAAGCGCACAAACAGGAACTATGACAAAGATGAGAATGCCGTATGGCTGCAATGCGACTTCGGACTTGGTCCTCACAGGAAACACGAATATTAATAGTTCGACAGGCTCACTATTATCCTGAGCCTGCCGAAGGATAAAATATACTAAAGGAGTGCGATATGAGAAAAATATGCGTTTTTTTGATAATGTTACTGGCAATGAGCAGCTTCGCTTATGGTAAAGACACGCTGAACGTCCTTACCACAACAGAAGATCTTAAGTCGATTACCGAAGCTATCGGGGGAGATAAAGTCAAAGTAGATTCTCTTGCCAAAGGTCTTCAGGATCCGCATTTTGTGGACGCGAAGCCGTCTTTTATGATGAAGGCCAAGAATGCGGATCTATTTATACGGATTGGTTTAGAGCTTGAGATCGGATACGAGGAACTGATAATAGACGGCTCCAGGAATCAGAAGATACGGATTGGGAACCCGGGCCATCTTGATGCCTCTGAAGGCGTGTATCTTTTAGAAGTTCCTACCACTGCGAAGGTTGACCGGTCAATGGGAGACGTCCATCCAATGGGCAATCCTCATTACTGGCTTGATCCTGAGAATGCCAGGATCGTGGCACGAAACATCGCCGGTCGATTATCAGAGATTCTTCCGGAAAATGACGGATATTTTAAAGAGAACCTAAAGGCATTTGATAAGAAGATGGATGAAAAGACGGCCGAATGGAACAGGAAAATGGCGCCTTTCAAAGGAAAAAAGATTGCCATTTATCATCGCAGTTGGCCGTATTTCGCGGATAGGTTTGGGTTGGTAATAGCATGTGAGTTAGAACCTAAACCCGGTATCCCGCCGTCACCCGGACATTTGAAGGAAGTAATAGACATAATGAAACGCGACAATGTAAAAATAATACTCATGGAAGTATTCTATGATGAAAAACCCGCGCAGTTTGTTGCCGCCCAAACCGGAGCTGAAGTAGTCGTGGTGCCGAATTCTGTCGGCGGCACAAAAGATGCCAAGGATTATTTCAGTCTTATTGATACGATTGTAGAAAAAATTGCGGCAGGATTTCAGGTCTCAGGAAAGGAGTAACTGGTTATGGACATCTTTACATTGATGGCGGCCCCGTTTGCCGCGTGTCTTGTGCTTACAGGCATCCACTGTTATCTTGGGCTTCATGTTGTAATGAGAGGTGTTATATTTGTAGATTTGGCCTTGGCCCAGATAGCCGCTTTTGGCGCTGTCCTGATGCTTTTATTCGGATATGAACTATCGAGCCCGCAGTCCTATACAGCCTCGCTCCTTTTTACTTTTATCGGAGCGGGAATTTTCGCTTTAAGCAGATTAAGAGAGAAGGCGATACCTCAAGAAGCTATTATCGGAATAGTTTACGCGGTCTTCTCCGCGGCGGCAATCCTTGTCCTGGATCGGGCGCCTCACGGACATGAGGCGCTGCAGACTATGCTCGTGGGCAGTATCCTTTATGTCAATTGGTCTGCCGTTTTAAAGATGTTCTTGATTTACCTGGCCGTAGGGGTGTTTCACTTTGTATTTCGAAAAAGGTTTTTTCTTATCTCACGGGATGTCGGCGAGGCGAGAAGAAAAGGAATTCCGGTCATGTTTTGGGACTTTCTTTTTTACATTACTTTCGGATTTGTGGTTACCAGTTCGGTTAAAATCGCAGGCGTACTTCTGGTGTTCAGCTATCTCATTGTCCCGGCAGTGTGCGCCATGCTTCTGGCGAAAGATGCCCTG
The DNA here is from genome assembly GCA_041648975.1 of Candidatus Omnitrophota bacterium. Lineage (NCBI taxonomy): Bacteria > Pseudomonadati > Candidatus Omnitrophota > Candidatus Omnitrophota bacterium. The sequence goes on from JBAZNZ010000007.1 coordinate 13,716, forward strand.
CGCAGGCTTATTCTCGGCTGGATCATAGGATTTTTAGTCAGTATCTTAGGGCTCTTTTTTTCGGTGAGGTTGGATCTACCCACCGGAGCGTCGGTAGTAACTTGTTTTGGCGTAGCGCTTATCGTATCAGCGGGGCTGTCGTTTTATTTAACAAAGAGAACATAGATAAACAATGTCCGTCCGAATGTCCGCCTTTCAAGAGCGGACATTTTGTATCAATTTGTGCAGTAAAGAGTTGCGAATTTTTCGATCAAAAATGACCGGACAAATTGGACCCTACTTTGCAATCACCACGTTATAGACAGGGTGCTTCGTAGGGCAAGCCCTCCTCCAAATTTTAGCGAGGAATAGACCTCTCTAAAACCGAAATTTTGCTTGTTTTCGCTAGTAATTGCCCTATAATACGTACCTGGACAGATGCCGGAAATATCGATCCTGGCTTTTATGTTCTAAGAAATCTTTATGAGCCGAAAAAATCAAACTGCAGTCAAAACATCATTCTTACAAAAAATAGCCCTGGTAATGTTTGGAGGATTTTTAACCATTGTGATCCTTGAAATAGGGTTGCGTTTGGGAGGGTTTGTATTATCATCGATACAGGAGCGCAGGAACGAGGCCTCTGCCGCCAAAAAAGGGGCCTACCGTATTATGTGCCTGGGCGAATCTACAACCGCCGGTCAATATCCGGCATTCCTGGGGGAGGAATTAAACCGGCGCAGTGCCGGCATGAAATTCAGCGTTATTGATAAAGGTATCGCCGGAACCAATACCTCGCATACGGTAGGCAGATTGGAGGCTGATCTGGAGGCCTATCATCCCAACATGGTCATTACTATGATGGGGATCAACGATGAAGGGCCGCATATGCCGAAAGAGAGCATTCCTTCTTCCAATTATTCCGACATGGCCGTTACTATGATGGGGATCAATGATAAAGAGCCGCATATACCGAAAGAGAAGATCTCCTATTCCAACATAAGCAATTTCTTAAGATCTTGCCGGGTCTACAAATTAATGCGGCTCCTGCAGCTGCATATAGCGTATAAACTTAAAGGCCGACGATCCGATCAATTAAAACCGGTATCCTCAGGTCTTCAAGATCCCCGCGAGGTGAACCGCCAAAAAATCGATGCATATTATAAGCTGGCCCGGCCTTATCTCAGTCAGGGAAAGGGTCCGGAGGCGGAAGAATTATTCCAGAAGATAATCGCCGCCAATCCGCGGGATGACATGGCCTATTATGTGTTGGGATGGGTCTACCTGAATCAGGATAAAAGCCTGGCCGCTATGTCCGCTTATCAGAAAGCCGTAGATCTTAATCCGCAAAACTGCTGGATATTTGATGAGCTGGGAGTGCTTTGTAAAGAGCGAGGGCAGATGGACAAGGCAGAGAAGATATTCACTCTGGCGGCTAACCTTAACCCCAAAGATGATTGGGTCTATAACGCGCTGGGATGGATATATTTGAATCAGGGCAAAGTTGTAGAGGCGGAGGAAGCTTATAAGAAAGCCGTTGTACTTAACCCGCAAGACGTAGAACTATATTATGCCTTAGGGTGGCTTTACCAAAAGCAGGGCAGGATCGCTGAGGTTGAGTCCTTATACCAAAGAGCCATAAAAGATAATCCTGAAGAAGACTGGGCTTATAGTGAGCTGGGTACGTTTTATATGGGTCAAGGCAAGTTAACCGAGGCGGAGAAATTATTTAAAAAGGCAGTTGAGCTTAGCCCGGAAAATGACCGGATCGCGGGGAATATGATATTGTTATATGAAAAAATGGGCAATACCCGGCTGGCTGAAGAATACAGAAAGAGAGCCGAATCGTTAGGATTAAATCATTTTCCCGCACACACAGCCGCCAATTACCGCAGCCTCAGAGCAACTCTGGCAAAAAAAGGCATAGTTTACGTTTGTATGCAGTATCCTATGCGTAATATCGATCCATTGAAAAAGATATTTCAAGGTCAGACGGAGGGTATCATTTTTATCGATAATGAAAAGATGTTTAAAGATGCTCTCAAGCAAGGCAGTTATAGTGATTATTTTAAAGATATCTTTGGCGGAGACTTCGGGCATTGCACGGACAAGGGCAATAAGCTGATTGCCCGGAATCTATCTGATATTATTTTAAAAGACGGTTTTAATAAATAGTTTTAATGAAACGAATAAAATAAGAAGGAGATTAACGCATGGGAGCCGTAATAAAAAAATGGACGTCAAGAATTCTAGCAATTATTTTTTTGATGGCAGTGCTATCGATCCAGGGTTGCGCTACTCTGCGTCCGCGGAATGCGGTCCCCTTAGACTTTGACGGAAAAGTCACGATTAGCGGCATGCCGGATATCCGCACCGATATAGACAACCCCGATCCTATCGTTATGCAGAAGAGCCTGGTCGATTCATTTAAACAGGAAGATAAAGATGCTTATCCCTCGAGTGGGTCCGGCGTAAAGATATATCCCGTGCTGGCTATCTCAGGCGGCGGGGCTAACGGCGCCTATGGCGCAGGGCTATTAAAAGGGTGGTCAGAAGAAGGTTCGCGGCCGCTCTTTAAGATAATCACAGGAGTCAGCTCCGGGTCGATAATCGCTTTATATACGTTTTTAGGAAAAGAGTATGATGAGGCGCTTGAAAAATTTTTTACTACGATGTCAACCAAAGACATAATGAAACAAAAAAACTTCTTCAGCATCATGTTAGGGGATTCTCTGTTTAGTTCCGCTCCGCTGGCCAAAAAGATCTCGGCAATCGTAGACGGAAAGTTGATGACAAAAGTCGCCGAAGAACACAAGCGCGGCCGCAGGCTATTTGTGGGGACCGTAAATCTCGACGCGCAGGAATTTGTCGTCTGGGACATGGGAGCGCTGGCTTGTAAGGGCGGCTCCGATTCGCTTCTGATGTTCAGAAAGATCATTTTAGCCTCATGCTCGCTGCCAATGACGTTTTCTCCGGTGCATTTTAAGGTTTCTGACGTAACCGGTGAGCTTTATGATGAGATGCATGTCGATGGCGGAACAATAAGAGGAGTCTTTTATATAAACCGGCTGACGAAAAATATGGAAGGAGCAGCTAAGCTCTTTGGAATCGATCCCTCAAAATACAGGCCGCAGATCTATATTTTAAGTAATACTTATATGTCGCCGATCAGGCAGCAGGTAAAAGACGATCTGGTAGGTATAAGTGTGCGTTCTCTTGATACGGTGGTGGCTGCGGCGAACAATGGGGACATTTACAGGCTCTATGCTACAGCGAAGAAAAGAGGCCTGGATTTCAATTTAGCGTATATTCCGTCTGATTTTAAGCCTGACCCAAAAGAGTTATTCGATAAAAAGGAGATGCAAAGACTCTTTAAACGCGGGTACGATGATGCGGTCAACGGATATGAGTGGCATAAGACGCCGCCCGGATACGCGGCGGAGGAAGAGGGGCCGGAAAAGACCGAATAAATAGATATAGGTACGGAAGTGCTTGCAAACATGACGGAAAAGGAGTAAGCTATTTACGGGTCTGGGGGAATATCCCCGGAGGATCATTGATGGTCGGGCCGCCATCTGATAAAAAATCAGATGGCGGCTTTTTTAATAGGAGGCAAAATGGATCTAAATATTATGGAACGGGTATTTTTCGGCAATCGTGTTTTTGATTATATTGTTGCTTTGTCAGCGCTGGCCGTGAGCCTGCTGTTTGTTAGAGTGGTTATCCGCTTCTTCATAAAGCGCCTTAAAAAATTAGCGGAAAGGACGGCCACTACAATCGACGATTTCCTGATAAAGGCGCTTGAGAAGATCGCCCTGCCGGCATTATACGTCAGCTGCTTCTATGTAAGCGCCAAGATATTAAAATTACCTTCCGGCGCCGATGTCCTGATCAACGCGCTGGAGATGATTATCATCACTTTTTTTGCCGCCCGCATAGTGGTTATGCTTGCCGGTTGGGGTATTAACATATATCTTGCTAAAAATAAGCAAGATCCTACGGTGGTGCGCAGCTTTGAAGGTCTGTTATGGGTAGTTAAATATCTGATTTGGGTTCTGGCGGTTATAATTCTCTTAGATAATCTTGGTTATAAAGTTTCTACACTGATTGCCGGATTGGGAATAGGCGGCATTGCGGTGGCTATAGCCGCGCAGGCGTTACTAAAAGATTTCTTCAGTTATTTTTCTATAGTGTTTGACCGCCCATTCAAAATAGGGGATTTTATAATTATAGGCGACTTTATGGGTACCGTTGAGTACATAGGGATAAAAACCACACGCATACGCAGCCTGGGCGGTGAACAGGTGATATTTTCCAATACCGACCTTACGGACTCGCGAGTGCGTAATTACAAGCTTATGGAGAAGAGGCGGGTTTTATTCCGTATAGGCGTTACGTATCAGGCTTCTCTTGGCCAATTAAAGGAAATCCCGAAAATTATTGAGAATATAATTAAAAATACTAAAGACGCGGCCTTTGACCGGGCGCACTTTTTTAGTTATGGGGATTTCAGCCTTATATTCGAAGTGGTCTATTTCGTTCTGGACGCCGATTACAATAAATATATGGATATCCAGCAGGAGATAAATTTCGCGATCAAGGAAGCGTTTGAAAAGCGGGGGATAGAGTTTGCCTATCCTACCCAGACTCTCTATGTGAACAAAACCGGCAGTTCTTAAAGTAAGCGAAAGGAGTTTGTTATGGAATGGCAAAATGCTCCTACCCCCGAGGAAATAATCGACGTGGGCAGGAAAAAATTTCTCAATTACGTTAAATATATACCCTGGATAATTCTCGGTTTTCTTGCCGTCATAGGCCTGGCGGGAGCCATATATTCGATAGGGCCGGATGAAGTAGGGGTAATTCAACGGTTTGGTAAGTACATCAGGTTGAGCTCTCCCGGATTGCACGCGAAGGTCCCGTTCGGCATAGAGAAAGTTACGCCGATCAAGGTAGAGAAAATTTTTAAAGAAGAATTCGGGACAGGAAAAGAAAGTATTTCCTTCGGGGTTGTTTTAACCGGAAACAAAGATGAGACTTTGATGCTTACGGGCGATCTTAATATACTTGATGTGCGCTGGATAGTGCAATACAAGATAAAAGATCCTATAAAATTCCTTTTTGTTGTACGCAATCCGCAAAATGTTATACGGGATGTTTCCGAAGTGGTTATGCGCCGCCTGGTGGGAGATTACAGCGTTGATGAAGTCCTGACGATCAAAAGAGAAGAAATAGACCACCTGGCTCAGGTCGAAACACAGAAGATATTAGATGATTACCAGACAGGGGTCCAGGTTGTAACAATCAAGCTGTTGGATGTTAATCCTCCGGATACCGTAAAGCCTGCCTTTAACGAAGTAAATGAGGCGAAACAGGAGAAAGAGAAGATGATCAACCAGGCCTGGGAGGCGTATAATAAGGTGGTCCCCAAAGCCAGGGGCGAAGCGGAGCGCACGATCCGTGAAGCGGAAGGATATTCTCTTGATAAAATAAACAGGGCTAAGGGCGAGGCGGATAGATTTTTAGCTACTCTGGCCGAATATAAAAATGCGCCGGAGATAACCCAAAAGAGACTGTATCTTGAAACACTAAATGAAGTTTTGCCTAAAGTAAAAAATAAGTATATTATCGATCCGCGGCAATCTTCCATACTGCCGTTAATGGACATAGGCAAGAAGGGAGGCGAGTAACAATGAAACGCACAGCGATAGGTATAGTTTTAGGGCTTAGCACAACAATAATTATTTTTGTAGCCCTCGCGCTTGCGAGCGGCGCGTTATACATAGTGGACGAGACAAAGCAGGTGGTGATTACCCAGTTCGGTAAGCCTGTAGGCGATCCCATAACATCCGCGGGATTATATTTCAAACTACCGTTTATCCAGGATGCTCATTATTTTGAAAAGAGGCTCCTGGAATGGGATGGAGATCCCAACCAGATACCCACAAAAGACAAAAAATATATCTGGGTAGATACTATGGCGCGGTGGAAGATAGTGGATGCCCTTAAGTTCCTGCAGTCCGTAGGCAACGAATTAAGCGCCAATAGCCGTTTGGACGATATCATTAATTCAGCCACGCGCGATGCCGTTACGAACCATTTATTAGTCGAGGCGGTCAGGGATTCAAACCGCATATTAGAAACAAAGGAGCTCGGAGAAGACGCCATTGTCAGCGAAGAGGCGATGGAACATATTGAAGTAGGAAGGCAGCATTTGACGCGCTTGATACTGGATAAAGCAAAGGTGCTCGCCCCTCAATACGGCATCGAGATCCAGGATGTGCGCATAAAGCGGGTAAATTATGTGGAAGAAGTGCGTAATAAAGTATATGACAGGATGATCGCCGAGCGAAAGCGCGCGGCCGAGAAATATCGGTCGGAGGGTCAGGGGAAATCCGCCGAGATCGAGGGGCAGACGGGAAAAGAGTTAAAGCTGATCACCTCGGAAGCCTACAGGCAGGCTCAATCTCTTGTGGGAAAGGCAGATGCCGAGGCGATCAATATATACGCACAGGCGTATTCGCAGAATCCGGAGTTTTATTCTTTCCTTAAAACTACAGAGACTTACAAAAACACTATTGACGCCGGTTCTACCATAATCCTGACCACAGATAGTGATTATTACAGGTATTTGAAAGGTCTTAAATAGAGGACAGTATGATAATTGTGCGGCTGGTATTTATCGGATTCCTGCTCGGGATCGGGATTTATCTTGGATTCGTTGTTATGAAATGGGTTACCGTGTTACTGAAGCGGTGAATAGGCGCAGGATAGAGATTGTGAAGGAATCATGGCCAACGGTATTAAAAAAATAGCGTTTATAGGTAATTATCTTCCCAGGCATTGCGGTATAGCGACATTTACCACGGACCTATGCGAGACGTTTGCGGCTCAAAACCCGTCTATCCAGGTATTCGCGATACCTGTCACAGATATAGAAGAGGGTTACGATTATCCTGAACGGGTACGTTTCGAGATCAAGGAACAGGACATAGACTCATACAAAGCAGCCGCGGATTTTCTCAACCTTAATGATATCGACGTTGTCTGCCTTCAGCACGAATTCGGTATTTTTGGAGGCGACGCAGGCAGTTATATATTGGCGTTATTGCGCCAGCTGAAGATGCCGGTCATAACGACCCTTCATACGGTGCTGAAAAACCCTTCGGCGCGCCAAAGGCGCGTTATGGATGAATTGCTTGGCCTGTCCGATTACGCGGTCGTAATGACGCAAAAAGCCGTCGATATCTTTCAGGCGGTAAATAAGCCGCATGAATCTAAGGTACGGCTGGTCCCGCACGGGATACCCGACGTTTCTTTTATCGACCCCAATTTCTACAAAGACCAGTATGGAGTCGAAGGCAAGACCACGCTCCTGACGTTCGGGCTCCTGGCTCCGCACAAAGGTATAGAGGTTGTTTTACGCGCGCTGCCTAAAGTCATAAAAGAATATCCGAATGCGGTATATATAGTCGTCGGCGCTACGCACCCCAATCTGTTAAGGCATGAAGGTGAAACCTACAGGATCTTCCTGCAGCGCCTTTGTGATGAGCTTAAGATCTCGAAGAATGTTATTTTCCATAACCGTTTTGTATCTCCCGAAGAGCTGGAAGAGCTGTTAGTGCTCGCCGATATTTACATTACCCCGTACCTTCAGGAATCGCAGATAGTCTCCGGGACGCTTGCCTATTCGTTCGGAGTGGGGAACGCGGTCATCTCGACTCCATACTGGCATGCCGCCGAACTGCTCAGCGACGGCAGGGGTATCCTCGTGCCGTTTAATGATCCGGAAGCGATAGAGCAGGCGATCATAAGGCTTATCGGTAATGAAAACGAACGCAACATGATGCGTAAGAATGCTTATCTTTTAGGCCGCGATATGATATGGAGCAACGCGGCGTCAAAATATATGTCGATCTTCGAAGAATCCAGGACGAAACATCCTTCCGCGATGACAAAGAAGAAAAAGATGTATTCTCTTGAACAGCAGGTTCCCGTATTGCCGGACATTAAACTGGACCATCTTGTGAGGATGACCGATTCCATCGGGATCTTCCAGCATGCCACGTTCAATGTCCCTAACTTTTCCGAAGGTTATTGCACAGACGACAATGCGCGGGCGCTTATTCTCGCTGTGCTGCTTGAGAATCTTGGCACCATGAATCCGGTCAAGATCAATGATCTCGCGAGCCGCTATCTTGGATTTATCAGGTATGCCTGGGATCCTTGCGCCGGCCGGTTCAGGAATTTTCTGACGTTCCAGCGAAATTGGAAAGAAGAGATGCCCAGCGAAGATTGCCATGGCAGGGCGCTGTGGGCTATCGGCACCTGCATCGGGCAATCCAAAAACGAAGGATTTGCGCAGATGCCGGTTGAATTTTTTGAAAAAGCCCTTACCTCTTCGGCGTCATTTACTTCGCCGCGCGCATGGGCTTTTATATTGCTCGGGATACATGAATATCTGCAGCGCTTTCACGGAGACAGGCTTGCCCGTAATTATATGCAGACACTCGCCGCGCGGCTTCACGACCTTTACAAAGCAAACAGTGACGCGGGCTGGCTTTGGTTTGAAGCGTCTCTGACATATTGCGACGCCAAATTGCCGCATGCCCTTTTGTTAAGCGGGCATGATCTCGCTAACGAAGAGATGTTCAAGTCCGGTATAGAGGCTTTAAACTGGCTAACGAAGATACAGGCTTCGCCCCGCGGCCATTTTCAGCCGGTAGGCTCCGACGGCGAATACCGGCGCGGCGGTGTTAAACCCGCTTTTGACCAGCAGCCGATAGAAGCCTATGCCACCGTTTCAGCATGCCTCGAAGCTTATCGTATTACAAAAGATAAGATATGGTATAATAAGGCGTTAAACGCTTTTCAGTGGTTTCTTGGAAGCAATGATCTCGGTATTTCCTTATATGACCCGGTGGCGGGCGGATGCTGTGACGGGCTTCACATCAACAGGGTGAATTGTAACCAGGGCGCCGAATCTACTCTTTCATTTCTTCTGTCCCTGACCGAAATGACACAGATGGAAAACATTCTCGAAAGCCTTAAGGAACCCCTGGAAGAATGATAAAAGACAGCGGGATAGTCATTTCACCTGACAACAGGCGCGTTATCTTAAGGCCGTATATTCCCGCCGACCAATCGCGTGTCCCGAGGATAGTCGAACGCGTTATGGCCCTGAGCGAATCCGACGCAGAAAAAGAATTAAAGAGTGTCACGCGAAATTTTTCAGGCCGGCACCGTAATTTTAATACAATGCTCGAGCGCCAATTTGAGGTCGTCCGCGCATACATGCCTTCCGGTTTTTTGCCTTCCAAAGCGCGCAAGCTTCTTATAGCGGCGTACTTTATCGGTGAGCGTTCATATGAATCAACCGCTTTATTCAATCCTTCTATCGTCGAGCATCCAGACCAGTCCGGCGTTTCCCGCGGTTCGTTACGAGTAATTATAACTTTGCGCGCGACAGGCGAAGGGCATATATCCGCGCTGGCATTCCGCTCAGGGGTCGTAGGCCAAAAGGGGTCTATATCGATCGATGAGGATTCCGATTTTGCCTGCACCGCCCAACCGAAACCGAACGCCCTTTACGACAAGATATGTTTCAACGGAAAACTTTATGAAATGGGACTGGAGAACGATTGCTCAAAATATATTACGGCCCCGTTAGGGCTTGAGTTTACCCTGGCCGAGCTGCAGGATAAGGTAGATGCCTATATCGCCGGGCATAATCCGGTAACTCCTACAGACAGGCTTACCTGTGAAAAAGTCCTATGGCTCGCGCGGTGTAATTACGAAGCCGCCTTCGATCCGTTATTTACGCTTTCAGAGCGCGTCCTATTCCCGTTCTCGCCCAGCGAACAAAACGGTATGGAGGACGCGCGTTTCGTTTTGTTCAAGGGCGATGACGGAAGCATAAAATACTACGCCACCTATACGGCGTATGACGGGAGGGTCATCCTTCCGCAGATCATGGAGACAAAAGATTTTATTCATTTTAAGATGATTACCCTGAACGGCACCGCGGCCCTTAACAAAGGGATGGCTTTATTTCCCCGCAAGATAAACGGCCGTTACGCGATGATCTCCAGGAACGATAATGAGAGGATCTTCCTCATGTATTCCGACAATATCCATTTCTGGCATGAAGCCGCCGCGATCATGGAGCCTTCGTACCCCTGGGAGTTCGTGCAAATCGGGAATTGCGGTTCTCCCATAGAGACTGAACGCGGATGGCTTCTTTTAACTCATGGCGTCGGCCCGCTGCGTCAATATTCTATCGGCGCGGCCCTGCTTGACCGCGATGATCCCTCGCGCGTACTCGGCCGATTGAGAGAACCGCTTATTCATTGGAAAAATAAAAGCCGTTCCGGGTATGTTCCGAACGTCGTCTATTCATGCGGCGCCATAGTCCACAGCGATATGCTTATTATCCCTTACGCGTTATCCGATCAACAAACGACTATCGCGTTGATATCGCTCGGCGAGATTTTAGACAGATTATCTTAGGGGATGGATAAATGACGAATTTATATCTTCGTTGACAGTCTTTTGATTATCTGGTAAGATACGACTACAATTCTGGTCCAAAATAGCGCGACTGGCGGTAGACATGGGTAACCATGCGGGAGCGCGAATATGCAAAATCGAACGCCTGGGTTTTAAGGATCCGGGCGTTTATCTTTTTTGGAGGAGATGATATGTTTATACGAGGACGATGGGATAAGACGATCGACATAATGGATTTTATCATAAGGAATTATATGCCGTATGACGGCGATGAATCATTTCTGTGCGGCCCTACCCCAAGGACCAAAAAGCTATGGCAGAAGTGTCTTAGGCTTTTCGAAAAAGAGCATAAGAACGGCGGCGTCTATGACATCGACGTATCGACCGTATCGACGATAACAAGCCATAAGCCCGGTTATATAGATAAGAAGCTGGAGATCATTAAAGGGCTGCAGACCGACAGGCCGCTCAAGAGGGCGATAAAACCGCTGGGCGGGATACGCATAGTTGAGAAAGCATGCGAGGACTATGGGTATAAGCTGGATAACAAGGTAAAAGAGATATATTTAAAATACCGGAAGACGCATAATGACAGCGTTTTCGATTCCTATACCGCCGATATATTAAAGGCCCGCGGCACCGGGCTTATTACAGGGCTGCCGGATAATTATTCGAGAGGGAGGATAATAGGCGATTACAGGAGAGTAGCGTTGTATGGTATAGAGAAGCTTATAAAAGTGAAAAAACACGATAAAGAGTCATTCGAGGACTATTCTTCCCAGGAGGCGATACAATTAAGGGAAGAGATAGCGGACCAGATAGGCGCTTTAGAAGATATCGTGGAGTTAGGCAAGTCTTACGGCTGCGACCTGAATAGGCCGGCAGAGAACGCGGCAGAGGCTATCCAATGGGTATATCTCGCGTATCTTGCCGCCATAAAGGAGCAGGACGGGGCCGCCATGAGCTTAGGCAGCGTGAGTAATTTTTTTGACGTATATATTGAGAGAGATATTAACCGGGGGTTGCTGACCGAAGAGAAGGCGCAGGAATTGATAGATGATTTTGTGATAAAGCTGCGCATGGTGCGCCACCTTAGGCCGAAGTCATACGATGAGATATTCGCCGGGGACCCGGTATGGATAACGGAGAGTATCGCCGGGGTAGGCATAGACGGAAGGCATAAGGTCACAAAGACGTCTTACAGGTTCCTGCAGACTTTATACAATTTAGGGCCCGCGCCCGAGCCTAATCTTACTGTCCTGTGGTCTTCCAGGCTTCCCGATAATTTTAAGAGGTTCTGCGCCAGGGTATCTATCACCACGAGCTCTATCCAGTATGAGAATGATGATCTGATGCGATTGATAGGAGGAGACGATTACAGCATCTCATGCTGCGTATCCCTGTTAAAGAACGGGAGCGAGATGCAATATTTCGGAGCGCGGTGCAATCTCGCTAAAGTATTACTATACGCGTTAAACGAAGGCGCCGACGAGATCACCGGAGAAAAAGTTGTCCCGGGGATAGCGCCGATGAGCTCCGTTATATTGGACCACGATGAGGTAAAACAGCGATACATGCAGGTGCTGCGCTGGACGATCAGGACATATGTCCAGGCCCTCAATATCATCCATTCTTCGCATGACAGGTATTATTATGAAAGATCGCAGATGGCGCTCTTAAATACGGAGCTGACGCGTTATATGGCATTCGGTATCGCGGGCCTGTCGGTCGTAGCCGACTCGCTAAGCGCTATCCGCTATGCCAGAGTCAGGTCTGTTCGTAACAATAAAGGCCTTACGACAGATTTTAAGATAACCGGAGATTTTTATGCTTTCGGGAACGATGATGACAGGGTGGACGGCCGGGCCGTCGACCTGGTGAATACATTTCTTGCGGAGATAAAAAAATATAAGTTTTACAGGGATTCTCTCCCGGCGGTCTCTGTTCTCACCATCACTTCGAATGTTATGTATGGCAAGAAGACGGGGGCCACCCCGGACGGGAGAAAGAAAGGCGAACCTTTCGCTCCCGGGGCAAACCCTATGCACGGCAGGGATAAAAGCGGGGTAATAGCGTCTTTGAATTCCGTCGCCGGTATCCCTTATTCCGAATGCAGGGACGGTATATCAAATACATTTACCACCGTGCCGGATACGTTAGGAAAGACTCAGGATGAGCGGGTATCCAATCTCGCGGCCTTGCTCGAAGGTTATTTTATCAAAGGAGCCCATCATCTGAATATCAACGTGATCGACAAGAAGACGCTCAAAGACGCGATGCGCCACCCGCATAAATATCCGCAGCTCACTATCCGCGTGTCGGGATACGCGGTCCATTTTAACAAATTGTTGCCCGAACAGCAGAGAGAGGTATTGGCAAGGACGTTCCATGAAACAATGTAGCAAAAAATCCCGCGTCGGGCGGATCCATTCGATAGAGAGTTTCGCGACGCAGGACGGTCCCGGGATACGGTTTCTTCTGTTCATGCAGGGGTGCGTCGCCGGCTGTTTATATTGCCAGAATCCTGATACATGGAATTTGAAGGGCGGTTTCGATATGAGCGCGGAGGAGGCGCTCAAAAAAGTAAAACGCTGCATGCCGTATATAAAAGCGTCCAACGGAGGCATTACGGTTTCGGGCGGCGAGCCGCTTCTTCAGATGGAGTTTCTCGTTGAGCTGTTCAGGCTATGCAGAATGAATAATATACATACCGCGGTGGATACGAGCGCTTTTTATTATAAACGTAACAGTAAACTATTGCGGAAGCTCATTTCGCTGACAGATCTTTTTATCGTGGATATAAAGGCCGCGCGGGAGAAATTGCATAAAAAGATAACGTCCAGGCCGTTAGGCGAGGTGCTCGATCTTTTAAAGATCCTGGAATCGGAGAAGAAGGCTTGTTGGATCAGGTATGTCCTTGTTCCCAAATTGAACGATTCGAAAAAAGATATGCAGGCGTTAAAGAAGATCCTCGCCGGCCTAAGCTTTTGTGAAAAATTCGAGTTTCTTCCTTATCACACCCTGGGCAAGCATAAATGGGAATACATGAAGCTCAAATATCCGCTTGGCAATACTCCGCCGGCAACGGCGCGAGACATAAAAAAGGCTTTAGCTTTTATTAAATGAATAGACGTATCAAGCAAAGAGAGGGTAGACATGAAAAGTGATATAGAGATCGCCCGAGAGGTGAAATTAAAACCTATTACGGAGATCGCAAAAAAATTAGGCATTCAAGAAGATGAACTGGAACTTCACGGTAAATACAAGGCAAAGGTGGAGCTCTCTATTTTGAAGCGGATAAAGGGCAATCCTGACGGCAAATATATAGATGTTACCGCTATAACACCTACGCCGCTTGGCGAGGGTAAGACTGTCACTACGATCGGTTTGTCAATGGGATTGGCCAGGTTAGGGAAGAAGGTCTCTACCTGTATACGGCAGCCGTCGCTTGGGCCTGTCTTCGGCATAAAGGGAGGCGCCGCGGGCGGCGGGTATTCTCAGGTCGTGCCGATGGAGGATTTCAACCTGCATTTGACCGGTGATGTGCATGCGGTCGGCCTGGCGCATAATCTTTGCGCGGCATTCCTCGATAATTCTCTTTTCCGTGGTAACAAATTAAACATAGACCCTTCGGCGATACTCTGGCGGAGGGTCGTGGACGTCAGCGACAGGTCTTTGCGTAACATTACGATAGGCCAGGGGTCTAAGGAAGACGGTGTCCCGCGCCAAACCGGTTTTGATATTACCGTCGCGTCGGAGGTCATGGCGATCCTGGCTCTGGCCTGCGATCTTAAAGATCTGCGGCAGCGTATAGGCAGGATAGTAGTCGCCTTTACCTATGACGGGAAGCCGGTTACTACCGAGGATCTGAAAGTGGCGGGGGCGATGGCTGTGCTTTTAAAAGACGCTATCAAGCCTACGTTGATGCAGACGAGCGAAAATACTCCGTGTTTTGTGCACACGGGGCCGTTTGCTAACATTGCCCACGGGAATAACTCTATCATCGCCGACAGGATGGCGCTCAAACTGAGCGAGTATGTGGTTACGGAAAGCGGTTTTGGAGCCGATTGCGGCGCGGAGAAGGCTTTTAATATTAAATGCCGCATCGGCGCTCTGGTGCCCAGCGCGGTGGTAATCGTCTGTTCTGTCCGCGCGCTGAAGATGCATAGCGGGCGCTTTAAAGTGGCGGCAGGAAAGCCTTTGAGCGAAGATCTGTTAAGGGAAAATATCGAGGCGATCGAGGAGGGCGCGGTAAACCTGGAGAAGCATATTGAAAATATACGGCTATTCGGCCTGCCTGCGGTAGTGGCGATAAATAGATTCACTACCGATACGGATAAAGAGATAGAAGCGGTGAGGAAGAAGGCCTTAGCCGCCGGAGCCGATGACGCTGTAGTAAGCGACGTGTGGGCAAGGGGCGGCCAGGGCGGGATAGATCTGGCCCGGGCGGTAGTAAAGGCCGCCGACAAGCCTTCTCATTTTAAGTTCCTGTATTCGCTAGATGATTCTATCGAACAAAAGATCGAAAGGATAGCGAAGAGTGTTTACGGCGCGGCGCATGTCGAATATTCTCCTGAGGCAGTGAAGAAGATAACGCTTTATACTAAACTGGGTTATGACAAACTCCCCATTTGCATGGCAAAGACGCATCTATCTCTTTCTCATGATCCTGAATTAAAGGGCAAACCCGCGGGGTTTACCGTTCCTATCCGCGATATAAGGGTGGCGGCGGGCGCCGGTTTCCTGTATCCTTTGTGCGGCCAGATGCGCACTATGCCGGGGCTGCCATCGGATCCTGCGGGGGCGCATATAGACCTGGATGAGGACGGTAATGTGGTCGGGTTATTTTAAAGCATAAGAGTAGGTGATAAATTTGACTTTATGCAACATCGCAGGTATAATTAATTAATTCAGCTATAAAAGGAAGATGCGATGGAAGAAGGCAATAGTTGCGCGATTAATTTTTTAAGCGGCTTAATACTTAAGCCGCTTTTTTTTATTGGAAAGGCCTCGGTCGGAGACCTCGGCACTTAGCCAACTCTGTGGCTGAATAAACTTGGGGGTAAATATGAAACGTTCGGACCAGGAAAAAGGTTATGAGGCGCTTAGCCCATTTGAGCTCAAAAATAAGTTGATGGCCATGGCGCAATGCCGCCGCGAGAGGATCATGTTAAATGCCGGAAGGGGAAATCCAAACTGGGTTGCCATAGAGCCCAGAGAAGGGTTCTTCCAATTCGGCATGTTCGCTCTGGAGGAGTCCCAGAGGTCGCCGCACAGGCCCGGGCTCGGGTCCGTAGCGCAAAAAGAGGGACTTTCAAAAAGATTCAAAGACTTTCTCACTAAGAACTCCGGCAAGCCTGGGATTGCGTTTCTCGACGGCGTCTTCAGCTACGCATGCGCAGAGCTGAAAATAGCAGGGGATGACTTTCTTAACGAGATGGTGGACGCCGTACTCGGCGACCACTATCCAACGCCGGACAGGATGCTTGAACTATGCGAAAGGATAGTCCATAAATATTTCGAACAGGAGATGTTCGGCGGCGCATCCGTAGGGAAATTCGATCTCTTTGCTACAGAGGGCGGCACGGCTGCCATGGATTATATATTTACAAGCCTGTCGGAAAACAGATTGATCCATAAAGGCGATAAGATCGCGATAGGCACTCCTATCTTCACGCCGTATATAGAAATACCGCGGCTTAACGATTATGAGCTTGTAGAGATAGAGATCAAACAGGATGAAAATTCCGACTGGCAATATCCCGATTCGGAGATCGAAAAACTGGCCGATCCCGCGGTAAAGGCGTTCTTCCTGGTCAACCCATCCAATCCCACGTCCGTCAGCATGCAGCAGAAGTCGCTCGATAAGATAACAGAACTCGTGAAGAACCGCAGAAAAGATCTTATAGTGCTTACCGACGACGTGTACGGTACGTTCGTCAACGGTTTCAAATCGCTGGCCGCGGCGGCTCCGCATAACACGATCCTCGTCTATTCATTTTCAAAATATTTCGGCGCTACAGGGTGGCGCCTGGGGGTCATAGGCATACACGAGGATAACGTTTTCGATAAGCGCATAGCGGCATTGCCGGCGGCCGAAAAGGAAGAGCTCCATGCCCGTTACTGCGCCGTGGAGTTGGATCCGGACCACATGAAATTGATTGACCGCATGGTAGCCGACTCACGGTCGGTAGCGCTTCATCATACAGCGGGACTTTCGACGCCCCAGCAGGTGATGATGGTGATGTTCGCGCTGCACTGCCTTACGAATAAAAGCGGCGATTACAAAAAGATGGCCCAGGATATCGTGACGAGGCGGTTCAAGGACCTGTATACATCTCTCGGGACGCCGTATCCTGATAATTTATACGACGCGCACTACTACACCACGATCGATATCCCGGAGCTCGCGAAGGCGAGATACGGCGGGGACTTCGCCGCGTACCTTATTAAGAACCACGAGCCGATAGATTTCGTGTGGTGCCTCGCCTCGAAAAAGTCGATCGTATTGATGGACGGCGGAGGATTCGACGCGCCCAACATGTCGGTCAGGGTATCTTTAGCCAATCTCGACGACGACGCGTACAAGGCGATCGGCAAAGGAATAAGCGAGCTTCTTGCGGAGTACCACCATGTATGGCAGATGTCGAGCCAAAAGACGGAGGGGAGGACCCATGCTGCGTGATATTGCGGATCTGATGCGCGCCAATCCGGAAATAGTGTTATTCCTGGCGCTTGCTATAGGCTATTTCGCAGGCAAGCGATTTAAGATATTCGGATTTTCTCTCGGTTCCACCGCGTCTATATTACTTGCCGCCATTGTCGTAGGCCAGGTAGGCATAACGGTACCGTCTATAGTGAAGAATATAGCCTTCGCGCTATTTATATTTACCGTAGGCTACAAGGTCGGGCCGCAGTTCTTCGGCTCGCTCAAGAAGCAGGGAATGAATTATCTTTGGCTGACGATTGCGGTGGCTATAACGGCGCTCGCGACGACCATCGTTATAGGTAAGATGGCACACTTGGACAAAGGAACCACCGCAGGTATGTTTGCCGGCTCGATGACTACCTCCGCCGCCCTTGGCACCGGAGGGGACGCCATTAAACACCTGGGCATTACAGCGGAAGCGAAGAACACGCTCGATTCGAATATGGCTGTCGCATACGCGATCACGTATATATTCGGCACGGCCGGCACAATAGTCCTCATAAAGATGGCGCCTGTCCTCTTTAAGATAGACCTAAAAGCTGAAGCGAAAAAACTGGAAGAGCAGATGGGGGCCGCGGAGTCGGATGAGGATAGCCAGGGGGAATTTTCATGGACCGCGCGGCTCGATATGAGGGCTTATACGGCCCTCAACGGCGCCATAATAGGGAAGAGTATTTCCCAGGTTGAGGCGCTTTTCCCCGCGAGGGTCGCGATAGACAAGATAAAAAGGGGCGGGAATGTCATCGAGTGCGCTCCTGAAACGGTTGTGGCGCGCGAGGACACTCTCCTCGTGCTGGGAGCTACCGCACAGCTGACGCATGCAGATGAGCTGCTAGGGCCGGAGGTCGACCGCGCGGCTGTTATCGACGTGGTTGGCGAGATCATGGATGTCTGCATTCTGAATAAAGAGGTTGCCGGCAAGACACTCGGGGAGCTGGGAAGACTAAAGCTTGCGCACGGGATATTTTTGCGCAAGGCTACCAGACAGGGCCACGAACTGCCGATCATACCCGGCACAGTGGTGCATAAGTGCGACATACTGCAGCTCGTCGGAGCCAAGGATGACGTCGAAAAGGCTGTTAAGTTCCTGGGATACGCCGAACGGCCGACTACCGTCACCGACCTTGTCACTGTGGCGGTTGGCTGCATACTGGGTACTCTGTTGGGGCTCATCGTTGTTCCTGTCTGTGGTATTCCGGTTACGCTGGGTACGGGCGGCGGAGTTCTTGTCGCAGGGCTTTTATGCGGATGGCTCAGGTCGATGCATCCCACATTCGGACAGATACCCGGTGGCGCGCAGTGGATACTGGGCGATCTGGGATTAAATCTTTTCGTGGCATGCGTGGGAGTTTCTGCCGGACCGCAGGCGCTGAACGCGATAAGGACGACAGGCCTTTCGGTATTTTTGGGAGGGATAGCTGTAACGACTCTGCCTATAATAGTGCTTCTGTTTTTAGGGTTAAAGGTATTGAAGATGAATCCGATACTGCTGTTGGGCGCGGGGACAGGTTCGCATAACTGCACAGCCTCGCTTAACGCGATAATCGAAGCGTCCGGAAGCCCTCTTGCCGTATTGGGATATGCCGCCCCATACGCGTTTGCGAATGTCATCCTGACGGTTTGGGGGACAATTATAGTAAGTATGATGTAGATGCGGCAATTCTGATAATGGATAGAAGGAGGAGTTATGAAGACACTTAGACGCATAGCGCTTTCGATCTCGTGTATAGCGGCCTTGGCAGTTTTTGCCGCCTATTCTTACGCGGAATTACCTACTGTGGTAATAGTAACGACCGGCGGTACTATAGCCGAGAAGACAGACCCGAAAACAGGCGGCGCGGTCCCCGCAGTATCCGGCAAGGACCTCATAGAAGCCGTTCCGGGGTTAGGCAAGACCGCCAATATAGAGGTAGTAAATCTATGTAATATAGATAGCTCACAGATGACGCCCGAGATCTGGTCAAATTTGTCTAAGGCTGTCGATGAGCGCCTCGTCGACCCTAAGGTAAAAGGGGCGGTCATTACCCATGGCACCGATACGATGGCTGAAGGGGCATACTTCCTCGGCCTTACCTTAAAGAGCGACAAGCCTGTAGTATTTGTAGGCGCGATGCGCGACGCCTCCGATGTATCGCCCGATGGGCCGGCGAACATCCTGAATGCTGTAACGCAAGTCTGTTCGGAAGAGGCGAAAGATTTCGGCGTTACCGTAACGCTTAACCAGTATATCAATTCCGCGAGAAACGTGGTGAAGACCAATTCGACCAATGTGCAGACATTCGATTCAGGGGAGAAGGGTTATCTGGGGTACATAGCGATGGGAAAGGTCATCCGTTATAATGACGCGCCTCCGCGGCAGAGACTTCCTCTTCCCGATAAATTACCAAATGTGACTTTCCTTAGCACATTTGCAGGAGATGACGGCTCGCTAGCGCGCTTTGCGACGGACAACGGCGCTAAAGGCATAGTGATAGACGCTGTCGGCGCGGGCAACGTCAACGCGAAAGTTTATGAAGCCGTTAAATACGCTATCTCCAAAGGCGTAGTTGTTGTAATAACCACGAGCGTTTATCATACAGGTGTCTGGCCCATGTACGGCGACCAGGGCGGCGGCGAGACCCTCGAACGAAACGGCGCCATATTGGGCGGCGACCTGACCGGCGCTAAGGCGCGCCTTCTTCTAATGCTGGCGATAGCCAAAGAAAAAGGCGACGTGTCCAAAATCAAGACGTATTTTAAGCGCTAACCATGAATAAAAAAATAACAGCGGCCACTGTAGTATTATGGTTTGTATTTGCAGCGGCCGCGGTATATGCCGCAGGCGACAAGAACGACGTCTTTGATACATCGAAGTTTAACGACTGGCTGTCTCAGGAGACGGCTAGCGGTAACTGGTCCGGCCTGCGTCCGACGCTCGAGAACGCTGGCATATCCATATCCTCAAACTATACTACGGATATTGGCGGCAATCCTACAGGTGGGCTCAAGCAGGTCGTTAAATATTCCGGGTTCCTTTCTCTTGCGGGCGCATTTGATTTCGAGAAGATCGCTTCCATTAAGGGGCTGTCGCTGAAAGTAAGCAATTTCCTGGCCACCGGCCGCGACATATCGGCGGCCATAGGTTCTTTCTACAGCCCGCAGGAGGTATTTACCTCCGGCGACTACTTTTTCGGCGAGCTCGACCTTTCTCTGTCGGTACTTGACGATACTTTTACCTTCGAAGTCGGCCGTATATTCGCCGGAGACATCTTTGCCGTTTCTCCCATGTTCCAGTATTATCTGACAGGCGCGGTAGACGGAAGATTGTCCGCCATCCCTTCAGATGTCTTCTTCCCGCATTATAGCGTCGCCGCATGGGGCACGAGGGTTACATATCAGCCGAACAAAGACTGGCATATCATAGGAGGCCTCTATAACGCCGATCCGAATGTTGCAATTGTAAAGATGCACGGATCGGATTTTAACTTTGACATGGACAAAGGCTATCTTGCGGTGGGGCAGCTCACTTACAGGCACGGACAGGAGAGGGGAGGCCTGATCTCGCCCGGAGGCGTCTCATTCGGAAGCTATTACGAGTCCAGCCGGTTTACCGACCTGTCGAATCCCACCAAGCGCCGGCACGGTAATTACGGCTTCTATCTTATGGCCGATAAGATGATATATAGGGGCGAGTGGCCTGAGTATGAAGGCCCTCCCCACATGATGTCAGGCGCAATGATGGCGCAGCGCCTCAAAAAGCCCTATAGCCAGCAAACTACCTTGCCGCTTGACAGGCCGAAGGGGCTTACGGTATGGGGCGCCGCTGCCATTGCTCCGCAGGACCATATAAATACCCAAACATATGAGATCGCGACCGGCCTCGTCTATCAGGGCCTTCCGCCTAACCGCAACCGCGATGTTACGGCTCTCGCTTTTATCCTCGGGCATTTCAGCGGGAAATTAGAAGGTCAGAGCGATGAAATGATTCTGGAATTGAACCACAGGTTCCAACTTGGGCCGTGGTGCTACGTTACGCCGGATATACAATATATAATAAACCCGAATGGGCAGAGCAATATCAAAGACGCTCTGGTTTTAGGATTAGAAACAAGCTTTAACTTTTAACGGTTAAGGCCAATTTCCGGAATGTCCGCATTTCCTCAAAACTCCTCAGATCAGTTTTTACTTGTATATCTCCCGAACTCTGATACAATACGGAATAAAATGTAATGGAGGAACTATATGGTAAAAGCACTATCGGAATCATACACTTCAGAAGAAGTCGCGCAGTATCTTAAGCTACATCCTTATACCGTGCGTCGCCTTGCGCGGGAAAAGAAAATACCGGCTTTTCGCGTCGGAGGCCAGTGGCGATTTAGAAGAGACGATATCGACAGATGGGCACGAGCATACCCTTTTGTAGATAAGAAAGGGCGCTAACGATGAAATATAAAATATTCATTAGTAGTGTTCAAAAAGAGTTTAAGGATGAGCGTAAAGCACTGAGAGACTATATTCATTCCGACGCGCTGCTCAACCGATTTTTTGAGGTCTTTTTGTTTGAAGATCTACCTGCCAGCAATCGCCATCCGGACAAAGCTTATATAGACGAAGTAAAAAAGTGCGATATTTACCTTGGTCTTTTTGGCGATCAATATGGCGTTGTGGATGAAAAAGGAATATCCTCGACACATAAAGAGTTTATGTCGGCAAAACAGCTGGGAAAATCGAGGGTTATCTTTATCAAAGGAAGCGATGATAAGACCCGAGATTCAAAGATGCGTACCTTAATTAAAGAGGCGGGCTCACAGGTTATTCGCCGTCGCTTTCAAACTACCTCTGAGCTAATTTCTTCGGTCTATGCCAGTTTAGTAAATTATCTGGCAGCCAAAGATCTGCTTCGGGCCGGGCCGTTCGATGCCACTATTTGTCGAGATGCATCTCTTAAAGACCTTTCCACGGAAAAAATAAAAAAGTTTATCAGGATAGCGCGAGAAACCAGAGGCTTTCCGCTACGAGAAAGCGCCCAGCCAAAAGAAGTGTTAGAGCAATTAAATCTTCTCAGGAAAGGCAAACCTACAAATGCCGCAATTCTTCTTTTTGGGAAAGAGCCCCAGCGCTTTTTAATCTCATCCGAGGTCAAATGCGCGCATTTCCATGGTACCGAAGCTCACAAACCTATTCCCTCTTATCAGGTATATAAAGGAACTGCATTCGAGGTGACGGATCAGGCGCTCAACTTCGTCCTGTCGAAGATCGATCTTGCTGTAGGTACAAGAGCAAAAAGCGTGCAAGCCCCGGTTGAATATGAAATACCTCCCGATGTAGTCAGGGAAGCTATTGTTAACGCGGTAGCTCATAGGGATTATACGAGTAACGGCAGCGTTCAGGTGATGCTGTTTTCCAATAGATTGGAAGTATGGAATCCAGGGACATTGCCACCCTCGCTTACTTTAGACAAGCTACGCAAGCCCCACAGCTCTGTTCCGGCAAATCCGCTTCTTGCGGAATCGCTTTATCTTGCCAAGTATATCGAACGTATGGGTACAGGTACAAGAGACATGATTCAAGATTGTAGAAATGCGGGACTTGCGGAACCGGATTTTAGTCTTACAGACGGGTTCGTGACTACAGTGTATCGTAAGCCCGGCCGTGCTTTTGAAGCCGTGGGTGGTAAACGGCAATCGGAGTCACCGACCCAGTCACCGACCCAGTCGATCGACCCAGTAATTCGTATTTTAGATGCTCTCCGTCGAGGGAACAGAACAGCCGGCGACTTACGCTCCACCTTGGGGATCAAGCATCGCCCTACATTCAGAACGAACTATTTGCATCCGGCGTTGAAAGAAAAGTTGATCGAATATACCATACCAAATAAACCAACTAGTCGTTTACAGAAATACCGTTTGACTAAAAAAGGCGCCGAATATTTAAGAAAACGAGGCAAGAAATAACATAGGTACTTGTTATTGGCCAAGGCAAGTAAAATGTAACAAGTTTATTTACATATAGTTATGACATTCTTACTTGCTTTTTACGGTAAGGGGCAAAACCGCCGCACCCGACGGAGATTGATCGATACTCTGGTGTAAAGGTATGTTTGTTTGACAGTCAAAAATAGCGATTTTAGGGACAATAATGGTGGGATTGTTCCTCAAATCTCCTTGACTTCCGTTAACCCCGGGCGTACGATACTCAAAATACGATAGTTACATATAAGGAAATTTATGGTCAGGACAAAGATTATCTGCACGCTCGGCCCGGCGTCATCAAGCGAAACAGCGGTCAGGAAGATGATGCGCGCGGGCATGGATGTCGCGCGCTTGAATTTCTCGCACGGTAAACCGCAGGAGTTACTCCACAAAACAGGCCTCATACGTCTCTTAAACGCGAAATATAACAGGCGCGTAAAACTTCTCGGAGATCTTCAGGGCCACCGCATAAGGATAGGTGATCTCGCTATGCCTCTTGAGCTTAAGAGACGCAAGATCATATGGCTTACCCAACAAGAGGTAAGCAACTCGCGCGAAAAGATACCTTTTGATTATATGGGCCCGCTAGGCAGTATAAAGGACGGATCCCAAGTATTCATAGACGACGGAAACATCGCCCTGGAGGTTATCGGACGGACAATGAGCAGCCTGAAGACCAGAGTAGAGATCGGCGGCCTGCTGAAAGGGCGCAAAGGGGTGAATATTCCTGAAGCCAGGCTTGAATTCGGCGGCATAAGCCGGAAGGATATCGATGATATATCTTTTTGCGAAAAACACGGGGTGGAATATATCGCCCAGTCGTTTGTGCGCGCCGGGAATGATATTTTAGATGTAAGGGGATTGCTTAAGAAAGGGTCGCGGTGCCGGGTCATCGCCAAAATAGAGAATAGGGAAGGTATAAAAAATATAGATGAAATAATCAAGGTCTCGGACGGCGTCATGATAGCGCGCGGGGATATGGGCGTATCTCTGCCCATCTATGAAATTCCCGTTATTCAGAAGATGATAATAAAAAAATGCAACCGCGCCGGAAAATTCGTTATCACCGCGACACAGATGCTTGAGAGCATGACCGAAAGCCTCCGGCCTACCCGCGCCGAGGTGACCGATGTGGCAAACGCCATAATAGACGGCACGGATTTTGTCATGCTTTCCGCCGAGTCGGCCGTCGGAAAATACCCGGTCGAGACAGTCGCCATGATGAACGATATTATAAAGTTTACAGAAGGGTACCTGAAACGGCCGATGCGGGAGATATAAGTGTCGTATTTAAAAGTATGCGTTCTTAGAAGCGGCAGCGGCGGTAATTGCGCCGCTATATGGACGGCGAGATCCGGTATCCTGATCGATTGCGCGGGCTTAAGTTTGAAGGAATTCGAAAAAGATTTGAGCGATATCGAGTTAGACCCGTCACGGTTAAGCGGTATAGTTATAACGCACGGCCATGAAGATCACATCTGCAAAAATACTTTTAAGATAGCCCTCCGCTACGGGATACCGATCTATATCCACCATGACACATATCAAGTCGTCAGGGAAAGATATTGCATAGAAGACCGTCAATTTAAATTGACGCATCATACGGATAAGCCTTTTATGATAAACGACCTGAAGATCACACCCTTTAAAACATTCCATAACGGCGGCTATGCGGGCAAGCCGTTCGGTTTTTGTATAGAGCATAGACAGAAGAGTTCGCGCCGAAAGGTGGGCTTTTTAACGGATACTAGCAAGGTAACGGACAGCATGGTCAGGATGCTGCATGATTGCAAATGCCTGATAATCGAATGTAACCATGATGCTGATCTGGCGCAGGAAATATCGCCGGACCAGTTGACCTGGAGAGAGCACCTTGATAATGAGGCCGCGGCCGAAGCACTGGTAAAGATAAAAAACGGCTCTGCCGACAGCTCCGCGTTAAAGTACGTCTTCCTGGCGCATATAAGCGAAAGGCACAACGAGCAAGGAACCCTCATCAGCCGGATATCGGATAGCATCGGTAAAGATAATATTACGGGCTGCGACCTGATGTTAACCTATCGCGGGAAAAGGACGCAGGTTAAAGATATACTATGAAACTATTTACAAGCCGGACAATAACCGCGGACCAGCTGCCGTCGCATATCGAAATAAACGATGAATTCAAGTCGGCGTTCCGCCTTATGGAGTATACCAGGGAGTGCATTTATATAACGGGTAAGGCAGGCACCGGCAAATCCACCCTTCTGAAATATTTCAAGGCCAATACGGGCAAAAAGATAATCGTGCTCGCCCCGACAGGTGTCGCCGCGGTCAATGTAGGCGGCCAGACTATCCATTCTTTCTTCAGGATGCCTCCGAAGATCATCCAGAAGGACGCGATAAAGCGCCTAAGGGACAGGACCCTGGTCGAGAACCTCGATATGGTGATAATAGACGAGGTATCGATGGTTCGGGCGGATCTTATGGACGGCATCGACTACGCGCTGCGCCTCAACCGCGGCAAGATGAAGATACCGTTCGGCGGCGTCCAGATGGTATTCTTCGGGGATCTCTTCCAGCTATCTCCCGTAGTCGAGCATGAAGCGAGGGAATTGCTGGAGGAGCGCTACGCGACTCCATATTTTTTCAGCGCTAAAGTATTTAACGATTGTAATTTGAGATCGATCGAGCTATCTACTATATACAGGCAGAAAGACAGTTCATTCATGGAGCTATTGAACAGGATAAGGAATAAAGAATATACCGAAGAGGATCTTAATATATTAAACGGGAGGGTGCAGAAGGACGCCGCGGCTCCTAAGAAAGACCATACGGTGATATTGACGACGACGAATAACCTGGCCAACATGATAAATCAGGACCGCTTATCGAAGCTTCCCGGTAGGGAAGTAACATACGAGGCTATGAAGTCCGGTAAATTCGAAGAGTCGGCGTATCCGTGCCCTACAGCGTTGAAACTTAAAAAAGGCGCCCAGGTAATATTGATAAGAAACGATCCTAATAAGCAATGGGTTAACGGCACGCTCGCGAAAGTCGTCGCCCTGTCGGACGATTCGATAGTCGTGGACATAAACGGGCGCGTCTGCGATGTCCCTATCGTCAAATGGCAGAAGATCGAATACAGTTATAACGAGGAAGAGGACAAGATAGAAGACGAAGTCGTAGGCGCTTTCGCGCAATATCCCATAAAGCTTGCCTGGGCAATAACTATCCATAAGAGCCAGGGGCAGACTTTCGATAAGGTCATAATAGATCTCGGGCGCGGCGCGTTCACTCACGGCCAGCTGTATGTCGCGCTTAGCAGGTGCACCAGCCTTGGAGGCATACTGCTCAAACGGCCGGTGACGCAGAGCGACGTCATATTCGACGAGCGTATCTACTATATAAAGGAGCGGTTTGCCAGCCTGTTTTAAGGTAAGCGTCTGAGTATGGAACTTTTTCTGATACCGCCTTGTCTAAACATATAGAAAGGAGGCGGATATTATGAAAAATATTTTTAGGCTCAGATCTTTGGCTGTGTTATGCCTGGTGCTCGCGTTGGCTTGCTCAGAAGCGTACGCACAGGGGGGAGGTTCCGCATGGCGCGGTTCCGGTGGAGATGGACCTAGAGGAGGAGAGGCAAGAGGAAGAGGCGGATGGCACCACTATAGTAACGGGCACTGGTACAGGGACGGTTTGTTGTGGTTCGATACGGCTGTTTCGGTTCTCGCCATTGGCGCGCTTATCGACAGGCTGCCGCCGAGATACACGACCGTGGTATACGCGGGCGTACCGTATTATTACGCCGAGGGCTATTACTACAGGCCGTATGATCGGGGCGGCTATATAGTTGTCCAGCCGCCGGTCATAGTTCAGCCGGCCGCGGCCTTTACCGCCGCTTCGCCGGATACGGTAACCATAAATATCCCGAATTCGAAAGGCGGCTTTACACCGGTCGTTTTGAGAAAAGCGGGGACCGGATATATCGGGCCGCAGGGCGAGTATTATTCCGATAATCCTACGGTGGATCAGTTAAAAACATTATACAGCGGAAAATGAAATTGTGGTAATATAGGACAAACAAAGGAGCGGGCGTATGAATTCATTAAGAGTAGCGGTTATCGCGGCCATTCTGGTCGCAGTAGTTTTTGGCGGTATTTCTTATGCGGATCAGGGCAGACAAGGCAGGCACGGAGACCGGCAGGATAAATGCCAGACGGAGCTGAAGGACCTGAAGGATGCCGCAACGGCCCTCCAGCAATCCAATCCCGATCTGGCTAAAGGGCTGAACGAGCTTGTAGCTGAAAACGAAAAGAAGATGCAAGAAATGGCCGATATGAAGGCGAAGTGCGAGGCCAGAACGAAACTCCTCAGGGATTCGGCAGCGTCCCTTCAGAAGGCGAACCCGGAACTGGCGGAAACATTGTGGGATATGAGCAAACCCCGCCCAATGAGGAAGATGGGCTACGGACAGAAAGAATGCCCTATGCGTATGATGGGTCCACGGGAAGAGTAGATTTTATAAGACAGGCGATCGAAAAGCGCCGCGATGATTAACCGCGGCGCTTTTTTATTCATAGAATGACCATCTTTTTCGCGAGCCTTGCAATTTTATGCTAATTTATGGTATTGTTTTTCAGGAGGGTCGCCGGTAAAAGCGACGGGCTGATGAGCACACACTGAGGGTTGCTATGAATATATTCAGGTTCCATAAGGCTGAAAAGTTCCCGCCTATGGTAAAGGGCATCGAAAAATATGAGAATTTCTCCGTCGTCAAGCTTGCGGGGGCGTTTGATTTTGATACTATGCCCTCCATCGAGAGGGTTATAAGAGAACATAAGGGGCATGGACATATCGACCAGGATGTAGTCCTCGATTTTAAAGAAGTCACGCATATCGATACTTCAACGTTGGCCGTGTTGATCTATATCATGAATACATTAAAACAAGGGCAAAGAAAGCTGTGCCTGATAAATTGCGGTAAGCTGGTAAAAGATTATATAAAAATAAACAGATTACAATCCGTTATCCATGTTTACAGGTCATTGAAGGATGTGCCTTGTAAAACGGAATAATAAGGGTATAATAACCACTCATACAAAACGAAAGATACCTTCAGGGAGAATGAAATGCCGGAAGAAAAATATTCGCATAAGG
Organism: Candidatus Omnitrophota bacterium; assembly: GCA_041648975.1. NCBI lineage: Bacteria > Pseudomonadati > Candidatus Omnitrophota > Candidatus Omnitrophota bacterium. Next base: position 42,000 of record JBAZNZ010000007.1, read on the forward strand.
TAGTAAAAAAGATCCGGTTCAGGATACCGGATGTCCCGGGAGCGTTAGGCACCCTTGCCATCGAGCTCGGCATAGAAGGCGTGACTTTAGGAGATATCACTAAGATACACCTGACGTCAAACTATATAGTAAGGGATATCATAGCGTTCTTCGATGACGAAAAGCACTTTCTTAAAGCGATAGCCTCAGTCAAGAAGCTCAAAGGTTATAAGATATTGGATATACAGGATGAGGTCTTAAACCTGCACAAAGGCGGAAAGATAGAGGTGAGATCCCGAGTGAAGGTTGAGACTCTCAATGACCTGCGCATGATCTATACTCCGGGCGTCGCGCAGGTCTGTAATTATATTGTTGCCAATCCCGCCGCGGCGAGAAAATATACATCCATAGGCAATACCGTATGTATCGCGACTAATGGCTCCGCCGTCCTGGGATTGGGGGATATAGGGGTCCTGGCCGCGATGCCGGTAATGGAAGGGAAATCGATAATACTGAATAAGATGGCGAACGTGAGCTGTGTCCCGCTGTTGATGCAAAGCGACGACGCCGGTGAGATTGTCAATGCGCTTTCCTGCATCGCGGAAACATTCGGCGCTATCATGATAGAAGACGTCAAGGCGCCTCTCTGTTTCGAGATCGAACAGAAATTACAGAAGAAGGTCAGAGTGCCTGTATTCCACGACGACCAGCACGGCACCGCGACCGTCATATTGGCCGCATTGATAAAAGCGCTTAAGATCGTCAAAAAAAGAAAAGATAAAGTAAGCATTGTGATAAACGGCGCGGGCGCGGCCGGTATTGCCGCGGCAAGGCTTCTATTGGGATACGGTTTTAAGGATATAGCGCTATGCGACAGGGCGGGCGCCATCTATGAAGGCCGAACAGGCGATATGAATAAATATAAGAAAGAGATTGCCCATGTTACAAACAGACGCCGGGAGAAAGGAGCCCTGAAAGATATACTGCCGGGAAAAGACGTATTCATCGGCCTATCGGCTCCGGGCATGGTTACCAGGGAGATGGTGCGGAATATGAATAAGCGCCCAATCATTTTTGCTCTGGCTAATCCCATACCGGAGATATGGCCGAAAGAGGCCGAAGAAGCCGGGGCTGCCATAGCGCTGGACGGGCGGACCATAAACAACGCGCTCGCGTTCCCCGGGATCATGCGCGGCGCGCTGGACGCGCGCGCCTGTGAGATAACCACGGATATGAAGTTTTCCGCGGCCGAAACGATCGCGTCGTTATCCGGGAAAAATGAAGTCGTCCCTAATTTCATGAATTTAGCCGTGCATAAGAGCGTTGCGCGCTCCGTATTCCTTGCCGCCGGAGGGACCAGGCGATAAAAAAATAATCTGCCTGGTGATTTTTTTAAAAAAGTATGGTATATTAATGAAACTTATAAAATTAAGATGGAGCCATAATCAAGAATGAAAAGAAATATTTTTTTAATAATAATGGGTCTTTTCCTGACAGCGGCATTGTTCACGCCCCTCAAGGAAACCCTATCCTCGATCCTGGAGCCTGGCGCCCCCGTAATATCTCTTCCGGCGCAAACGATGCTCCCGGAGTCGCTCAGCCCTTATACCGAACTGCCTTATAAAGAACTGATAGTCCCTCCTGAGCCGTCCGTGTCATTACATACGCCATGCGTTGTGGAATTACCTGACGGAGAATTGTTCGCCGTCTACTCTCATACGATGGACTGGAGGTCCCGCAGGTCTCTCTGGAGCTCAAGGCTGCCGCCCGGCGCCCGTGAATGGACTAAGCCGTCAGTTATTAAGAATAACCATACAATGGACGAAAAAAATCCCGTGCTTTTCCTGGATAAGGATAATAAGCTGCGGATGTTATGGGCATTACAGCAGAATCCTTCAAAATGGAACCACCGGGATATTATACAGGTAAGGGTATCCAATGATCTTGGGAATACATGGGAAGAGGCCCATAATCTCGGGACGCCTGTGGGATATCTGACGAGAACGCATCCGGTAAGGCTTCATAACGGTTGGTTCGTTTTGCCCATATATATGGATTGGAGCGCTTCTTCCGCTGTCGTTATTTCCAAAGACGGCGGCTTAACCTGGGGTAAACCTAAATGGATATTACCATTCCTCGGCATTGAGCCGGCCATGATCCAGAGGTCAGATCAGAGTTTATTCGCGCTTATGCGTTCCGGGATGTGGCCTCGCAGGTGCTGGCAGGCGGTGAGTAAAGACCTCGGACGCAACTGGAAAGAGCGAAGTGTTTCCGACATCAATAACCCGGGTTCTGCTCTTGATATGGTGAAGCTCCGGAACGGGCATGTTGTACTGGTATTCAATAATTCCAAGAAGAACAGGTATAATTTAAGCCTCGCCTTATCATACGACGACGGTAAAACATGGCCGCATATAAAATCAATCGAGGACCAGGACGGCCATGTCTATGCCTATCCTTCTATAATCCAGGATAGGTACGGGCTTATCCATGTGGTGTACGCTTACGATAATCACCGGAACATAGCTCATTTCGTAACGAATGAAAAGTGGATAGAGGACTAAAGATGTTGCGGCGACGTTCCTGCATGATATAAGCGGTTTTTTATTTTGGAGAAGTTATCATGAGAAGGCTTCTTTTGTTCATATTGCCGATCCTTATCATCGTGACGATAGCGTTTATCGGCTTTGGCATATTCCAGGTCAGGACGGAAGAGAAGCGGCTGCTTGACGAGCTGATGCGGAAAGCCAGGGCCGTAGCGGAGAGCATGGAGCTATCTGTACAGCATGCCCTGGCAAATAACAACATACGCGACGCCAGATGGTTGGTTGAAAAATTCCAGAGGAGGGAAAGGTCGCAGGGATGCGTTATTTATGACAAGGACGGAAACGTCATAGCGATTACCGACAGGTTCTCGGAATGGACGCACAGGCCTAAACCGTATATAAAAGACGCGATCGCGAGTAAGGATGCGCGGGGAGTGGTCGAGCAATTCAAGGATTACAGCGTTTACAGTTTTGTCCTGCCGATAACAAATGATGAGGGAAACGCTATAGGCGCGGAAGAAGTCTTGTACGATACCTCATATGTCTTTACGCAGATGGCCGAGCTGTGGAAGAGGCTGAGTACGGTCCTGATAACGCTCATGATATTTATCATATTGATCTCGTTACTGGTGCAGCGCCAGATATTTACCGCTCCGGTAGAGCAGCTTACCGAATGGTTCAGGCGGTTCCAGAAAGGCGAGATAGATACTAAGCATCCGATCAATGAGAAAGGGGAACTCGGTAAGTTGGCCAGTGAGGTAGAGCAGGCCGCTCTCAGCATAAGAGTGGCCCGGAAAGCTGTGAGCGAAGAGGCTACCGAGAGGATACAGAAGGAAGACCTGTGGACCGACGCGAGATTAAAAGATGTCGTAAGGTCGAAGCTGGGAGAGAACGCCCTATTCATCGCGTCAAACAGGGAGCCGTACCTGCATATGATGAATGAGATAACCGGCAAAGCCGAATGCACCCGTCCGGCCAGCGGCGTAGTAACGGCTCTCGACCCGATAATGCGCGCCTGCGGCGGGACATGGATCGCCCATGGCAGCGCAAACGCCGACAGGAGATTCGTTAATTCCAAAAATAAGCTTGGAGTTCCGCCCGGCGAAGACCGTTATATACTGAAAAGGGTATGGTTAACGAAAGAGGAGGAGGACGGTTATTACTACGGGTTCTCGAATGAAGGCTTATGGCCGTTATGTCATATAACCTATACGAGGCCGATATTCAGGGAGTCTGATTGGCAGACTTACAAAAAGGTCAACCAGAAGTTCGCGGATAACATATTGGAAGAGCTCCCCGGCAAGAACCCTTTTATATTCATCCAGGATTACCATTTTACCCTCCTGCCTCAGATGATAAAGTCAAAAAGGCCGGACGCGATCATCGCGCTTTTCTGGCACATACCATGGCCGAATCCGGAAGTATTTTCGGTATGCCCCTATCAGGCGGAAATCCTGGACGGAATGTTGGGATGCGACCTGATAGGGTTCCACGTCCAGTATCACTGCAATAATTTCATAGATACAGCGAATAGATTATTAGAATGCCGGATTGACACGGAAAAATTCAGCATAGTCCGCTCAGGCGTGGAGACATTAATACGGTCATTCCCGATAAGTGTGGATGTCGGGATTAATTCAACGATCGACCGGGATGAAGAAGAAGAGATAGCTAAAATCCGTAAAGAGTTTGAGCTTGACGGCAAGATAGTCGCTCTCGGCGTTGACAGGATAGATTATACAAAAGGCCTGGCCGAGCGCATGATGGCGGTTGACCGTTTCCTCGAAAAGTACCCGAACTATAAAGGTAAATTCGTGCTGATACAAATAGGAGCCCCCAGCAGGACGCATATAAAAAGATATCATGACCTTATGGGGGAACTTGATGAGTTGGCGGAAAGAATTAACTGGAAGTATATGAACGATGAATGGAAGCCTATAATATATCTCAAGCGGCATTTCTCGCCCGAAGAGATAAAACCGTTTTACAGGATCGCCGATATATGCATCGTGAGCTCGCTTCATGACGGGATGAATCTTGTAGCGAAAGAGTATATTGCCGCTAAGAACGACCTGAACGGCAGCCTCATATTAAGCCGGTTTACGGGCGCTGCAAGAGAACTAACCGACGCGGTCCAGGTCAACCCGTACTCTATGGAGGAGTTTGCCGATAGTATCAGGCTGGCCGCGGATATGCCGCTGCCGGAGAAGAAGAGGCGCATGGAAAATATGAGGAAGATCATCACGGATAATAATATCTACAAATGGGCGGGAAACATAATTACGGAATTGACCACTATAAAGAAGGTATGAAATATCTATTCTCGGATCATGAAAGGATAAAAAAGGAATTAAAAGGCAAATTCATATATCTATTTCTTGATTACGACGGCACGCTCTCGCCTATAGCCGAGTCTCCCGGCAAGGCTGTTATGCCGCGAAAGACGAAAGATCTGCTCCGGAAGTTGTCAAAGATGCCGGACCGGAAAATAGCTATTGTGAGCGGAAGGGCCCTGGCGGATATTTCAAAACGCGTAGGGTTAAAAAATATCGTATATGTGGGAAACCACGGATTTGAGATCAAGGGGCCGAAGATAGAATTTAAAAGCCCCGCGCCGATACGGTACAAAAAGGCGCTTGAGGAGATTAAGGCAAGATTGTCGGCAAACCTTTCTTCGGTCAGGGGCGTCTACATAGAAGACAAAGGGTTTTCCCTGAGCGTGCATTACAGGTTGGTGGATAAAAAAAGAGCGCCATTGGTAAAATCAGAATTTTTTTCCGCCGTTCTTTTACACGAATTAAGGAATACGGTCAACGTTAAGCCGGGGAAGATGGTGCTGGAAGTAAGGCCGCCGGTGCCGTGGGATAAGGGGAAGGCCGTCCTGTGGCTTTTAGGCCGCCGCTTATTCGCGATGCGGGATAGAAAGAAGAAGGTCCTCCCTGTATATATAGGCGATGACATAACGGATGAAGACGCGTTTAAATCTCTGAAAGGCCGGGGTATTACAATATCTGTGGGTAAAGCGGATAGGACAACGGCCCGGTATTATGTAAGGGATACTGAAGAAGTCGCGATGTTTTTAGAAGCCGTTTCAATGGTATAAAGACGGGTGTGTTATGGCGGAAAAAGAGATAATTAAAGCGAGGGAGCCGTTTCGCTTCTATACGCGTCTCAATCTTTCCGAGTTGACCGGATTAAAGGCGTCAAATATGGAAGAACTGCTGGATCGCATAAAACAGGTGCCGGAATCCAGCATCTATCACCATACGCACAGGTTCCTACAGCAGCATCAGCATCTATCGCCCGAACCGCCCAATGACTTCGCGTATTGGGTCACGAACGCGCTTGGAGAGAAAGAACTGGGTGAGGAGCTGGCAAGTATAGATACGATACAGTTCAGCGCTATCAGCGATCTGCGTCAGGCCTTCATATCGGTCATCGAAGCCTACTTGAAAGACAATCCCGAATCCAGGAATAGGTCGACGCACGGAAGCGGCGCGTTCTATTTCATAAAATCCCTGAGTTTCATCCTTCCCACAGGATATGAAGCCAACGACCTATTGGAATTTTCCCGCATCCTTGAAAATATTTCCATAGATTCTATATATTTTCATATATTCGAAGCGCGCCTCAGGGTCGGAAAGAAAATCAATGATTTTTCCTACTGGATAGAGAGTTCGCTGGGCAATAAAAGACTGGCGGATTCAATATCGAGGCTGGATCCTTATACCTATACGCTGGAAGATCTCAGGAAGACTATCATAGAGAGGGTCTCAAAATGCATATAATCACGATATGGCAAAGATAGAAGAATATATCCCTATAGTCGGACAGGCGACGATAGATGACCTGCGCCGGATCAGCGATAAGCTGAAAGGAAAGGTCATACAAAATATCAATTCGACCTCGGTCGGGGGAGGCGTGGCGGAGATACTTAGCCGTATGATACCCTTGTTAAAAGAATTAGGCCTCGACGCGCGGTGGGACGTCATCAAGGGAGGCGCCCAGTTTTTTGAGGTAACGAAGAAATTCCATAACGCGCTTCATGGCAAAGCGGAAGATATCAAACAGCAGGACTTCGATATCTTCATGGAGACAAGTCAGGCGAATATCGACCAGGTAGATACGTACGGAGACATCATCCATATTCACGACCCCCAGCCGATAGCCATGGTCAATAAAAAAAAGGACAATAAATGGATATGGCGCTGCCATATTGATATATCGGACCCCGATCGCAAGGTTTGGGACTTTCTTAAGGGCTTCGTAGTGAAATATGACGCGGCGGTCTTTTCCGCGCCCAGTTTTACGCGAAGACTGCCGAACAGGCAGTTCCTGATATCGCCGTCCATAGATCCCACGAGCGATAAGAATAGGGAACTGCCGCAGGATGTTATAGACGGGATCCTGAAAAAATATGAGATCAAAAATGATAAGCCGATAATAACCCAGATATCCAGGTTTGACAGGCTGAAAGACCCGGTGGGCGTAATAAAAGCGTATGAAAACGTCAAAAAGTACGTTGATTGCCGGCTTATTCTTGCCGGAGGAGGCGCTCAAGACGATCCGGAGGGGGTGGAGGTGCTGGAGGAGGTGCGGGAAAAAGCCAGGCATGACGCGGATATCCATGTGTTATTATTGCCCCAGGATGATATAGTCGTGAACGCGCTTCAGCGCGCTTCAGCGGTAATAGTGCAGAAATCCCTTAAAGAGGGTTTTGGGCTGACGGTTGCCGAAGCCTTATGGAAGGCGAAGCCGGTTGTGGCGTCAAATGTCGGAGGTATCCCTCTCCAGATAGCGCATAAATATTCCGGGCTTTTATGCCACTCCATCGAAGGGGCCGCGTTTTCGATAAAACAGCTGCTCAACAGCCCTAAATACGCCAAAAAGCTCGGAGAGAACGGCCGGGAGCACATAAAGAATAATTTTTTGATAACGCGCCATATAAGAGATTACATGCTGCTATTCCTGTCGCTATATTATAATGAGGATACCGTATATTTATAATTTTTAGGAGAGATATGATGCTGGAACATATCGCGTCTTATTTTCAATATGTGAAATTTACGGATGTTGCCGATATCGGAATCATTTCTATATTTATATATCTGATACTGGTCTGGTTCAAAAAGACCAGGGCGCGTTTCATATTGATCGGCATGATAATGCTGGCGTTTCTCTATATATTGGCCCGCTTATTCGGTCTTTATTTGACCACCGTGGCCCTGCAGGCGTTTTTCGCGGTGGCTTTTATTATGATAGCCATAATATTTCAGGACGATTTTCGCCACTTTTTCGAGAGAATCGGGATTTTCGGCGTTAAGCGCAGAGAGCGCGGCGTAAAGCCATTTTCGCAAAACGCGGAAATTATATTAAGCGCCCTGGCTAACCTGTCCCGCAAAAGGATAGGAGCCCTGATCGTTATAAGAGGGGAAGATCCTCTCGACAGGCACCTTGAGGCGGGCCTTGACGTTGACGCGATGGTGAGCCAGGTCCTTCTCGAAAGCATCTTTGACCGCCACGTGCCAAGCCACGACGGCGCCGTAATTATCGAGGGAGGCCGCGTAACTAAATTAGGATGCCATTTGCCGCTTTCAACGAATATCAAAGAGATCGGGCGGCTCGGTACGCGCCATGCCGCGGCATTAGGCATAGCCGAAAATACAGACGCCCTCTCCCTTGTTGTTTCAGAAGAGGAGGGGAGCATTTCGGTGGCGGAGGACGGCAGAATAAGGCATTTAAAAGACGCCGCGCACCTTAATAGCACGCTGATGGAATTTTACCGGAAGAAATTTCCGGAAAAGAAGACCATGGGTTTAACGCGTTTTTTGACTGTCCATTATCCGGAGAAGATAATTGCCGTCCTGGTCGCCTTCAGCCTATGGATGGCGTTCGGGCACCGGGTCGAAAATGTCCGCCGGGATTTTGTCGCCCCTATCGAATACAGGAACCTTGCCGAAAACCGGATCATTGACGAACCAAAGACAAAAGAGGTAACGGTAACATTGAGCGGCACCGAACAGGGATTCAATCTCATCCGTCAGGATGAATTAAAAATATCATTGGATATGTCGAAGATAGCGGACGGGACGAACGAGATAGCTCTTTCTAACGACATGGTGCGGAATTTTTCCAACCTATCGGTTGTCAATGTAGAACCCAGGCAGATCGTTTTAAACTCATACCGGCTTATACCGCTTACGATACCGGTCGAATTAAAGACCAGGGGAAAACCTCCGCCGGGTATTATAGTGCGAAGCGTTAAGATAGAACCGGATTCAGTCTCGATCGTGATCCCAAGCACAGCATCACGCGATAAAATCTATATCAGCACGGAGCCTATTGACTTAACGGCGATAACCGAAACGACGACCGTCATCCCTAAGCTTATAGTCGCTCCTGATATCCGCTTTTCCGGCGACAAAAGCCCCGACCTGAAAGTCATCGTTGAAGCCGAAAAGAAAAAAAGACCGGAGTAGCGCCATCGGGTATATATGAAATACCGCAGAGGTATAAGCGCAAGTTTTTTTATTATTATGTTTTGCCTGTGTTCATTACAGGATAGCCCTGCGGTGACAGCGTCGGTCTCTTCCGGGGATATCCGGCGGATCGGCGATATGGTCTTCCGGAACGAATGCTCAGGCAAAGAAGAATTACTGGTGAACTGGAACGAGGGTGAGGATTTTTTATCGCTGGGCATCGGCCACTTTATCTGGTATCCGGCGACGGACGTTAAGGATTTCATAGAAAGTTTCCCCTTATTCTTGAGATACGCTAAGGATTCAGGCGCAGAGATACCCGGATGGCTTGGCAGAAACCTGTCCCGGCCGTGCCCCTGGAATACGCGCGATGAATTTTTGCGCAGCCAGGATGATCCCCGTTTGATAGAATTACGCAGGTTTCTGATATCGACAAAGCTTGTCCAGGCCCGTTTCATAGTCAAAAGGCTTGATGACGCCCTGCCCATTATGCTTAAAAATGTTCCGGAAGAAGACCGCGGCGGGATATCCGCGCGATTCGGGCGCCTGTCTTTGTCGCGGTCGGGCGCCTTCGCTATGGTCGATTATATCAATTTCAAAGGCCTGGGGATCTCCCCATCCGAACGGTATAACGGCAAAGGCTGGGGGCTCACTCAGGTGTTGTTAAATATGAAAGAAGATAATGCCGCTAATGATACCTTAAAGGAATTTGTTAATGCCGCGAAGAGGACCCTTGAAGAGAGGGTAAATAACGCGCCTCCGGGACGCAATGAAAAAAAATGGCTCGCCGGATGGCAGAATAGGGTGGAGTCTTACCTGTATAATATAAAGGCGGGAAGATGATCGGCATATTCGTGAAATTCGTTATCTGCGCCGGAGTTATCCTGTATTGCGGTAAAAGAGTGGCCAGATACGGCGACGCCATCGCTGAAAAGACCGGCTTGAGCGGGCTATGGATCGGCGTTATATTGGTGTCTGTCGCTACGAGCCTTCCGGAATTATTTACAGGCGTGGGAAGCACGGTCTTTATCGACGCTCCCAATCTCACCGTAGGCAATCTGCTTGGAGCCAATACGTATAATCTGGTAAACATATCCGTCCTGGATCTCTTGAACCAAGGCGCGCCTCTGTTAAGCGTGGTATCTACGGGTCAATTATTGACAATTGTTTTAAGCCTTATACCTCTGACGATAGCCGCGTTAGGGATATTCTTAAATTCGAGGTTGCCGGAGATATCGTTCATGAATGTCAGTTTATTCAGCATACTGATCCTCGCCGCATATCTCATAGCTACGCGTACGATATTCGTATTCGAGAAAAAGCAGCAAGCGGTTAAAGAGCTGATAAAAGAGGAAAAAAATGTCTTCAAATATGACAGCATCTCGCTAAAGACTGCCTGTATCCGCTATGGAGCGGCCGCGGTTGCCATAGCGGCCGCTGGGGTATGGCTTGCGTATATAGGAGACGATCTGGCGGGGGTCCTGAATCTAGGGCAGAATTTTATAGGCAACCTGTTCCTTGGGTTTGCCACCACTTTGCCGGAGATGACTGTATCGATCGCCGCACTTCGTTTAGGCGCGAAAGAGCTGGCTGTGGCGAATATGGTCGGGTCAAATCTTTTTAATATAACGATAATATTCGTGAATGATCTATTATACAGGAAAGCTCCCATCTTTTCAGTCTTAACCCAGCAGCATATCTTTACCGCTTTTATAGTCATGATCATGACTATAGTCGTCATGTCCGGTTTGATTTTAAAGCCAAAGAAGAAGACGAGGATCGGTTTAAGCGCGTATGCCATAATATTGATAGCCGTATTTATCATAGGGTCGTATATCAATTTTATTCTCGGACATAAGTAAGGAATATATGAATTCTAAAGAACGATGCATGATGAAGGCCGCGAGCATCAGCCTCTGGTTCAACGTCGTGCTGTTTATTTTTAAGCTCGGGGCATTGATCGTCGTCCGGTCGCTGGCCATCGCTACGGATTTCGCGATAACCGTAGTCGGGCTTACCGTATCCATTATACTTTATAATTCGCTAAAGCTGTCGGTAAGGCCCGCCGACCTGTTACATAATTACGGTTACGGAAAAGTGGAGCATGTATGCGAGGCTATGGAGGGCATAGTCCTTATGGGGATAGCCATAATTATGTCCTTCCAGGCATTTGCCACGTTCTTCCGGCCGAGCCACGTCACCTTTCCATGGATAGGCTTCGCTTCGAGTGCGCTAAGCCTGTCGCTTAATTTCGTCGGGGCTTTCTTTTTATTCCAGCTGGCCCGCAAGAGCCTATCCCCGGCGGTCAAAGCGGAAGCGGTGCACTATACACTGGAAGGGTTTATATCTACGGCGATCGGGTGCGCTTTTATAGTGACCATACTGCTTAAATCGAGCCCATACACAGCTATAGAGCCGTACATCGATCCTACCGTTACTATACTTGTGAGCCTCGCGATCTCGCTGCCTTCAATCAAACTCACAAAGCAGGCGTTTGTAAATCTGCTGGATATCTCGATAGAGGAGCCGGGAAAGATGGAGACCGTCGTGAGGCTGGCCCAGCACGCGGATGAATACTGTAATTTTAAGGGCTTGAAGACGCGTACAGCGGGGCATAAGAAGTTCATAGAGGTAAAATTGATCATGCCTAAGGATATGGCTTTTTCCAACGCGTATGAGATCGTATCAAAGATCGAGAAGGATATCGCGGGGGGAGTCCCCGACAGCGAAGTGACCGTTATAATGGTGCCGTGCGCGAAGGATTGCGGCCTGATACAGGACAAAAAACCTTGCCCATATTTATAATACCGATTGAAGGCATATTGTTATGGGTCGCGGCGCTGATATTCGTGAGCGTCGTCGCCAGCAAGCTTTCCGATAAATTTGCCGTTCCCGCTCTTTTGCTCTTCCTGATAATAGGGATGTTCGCCGGATCGGAAGGAATAGGCGGCATCTATTTCGATAACGCGCAACTGGCAAAATCGATCGGTATAGTTGCCCTGATCTTTATTATTTTCTCCGGAGGCCTTGATACAAAGTGGAGCGAGGCTAAACCGGTCATCTGGCCGGGGATCGTCCTTTCGACGGCCGGAGTGCTGATCACCGCTCTCATAACGGGTTATTTCGCCGTCCGTATCCTTAAATTTCCTCTCCTGGAAGGTATGCTGCTCGGCGCCATCGTCTCCTCGACCGATGCCGCCGCCGTCTTCAGCATCCTGAGGTCCAAGCGTATAAGCCTGAGAAGCCCTTTAAAACCGCTGCTTGAATTCGAATCCGGCAGTAACGATCCGATGGCTGTTTTTTTGACAGTCAGTATCATAAGCATGCTTAAAGCGCAAAGCACGGACTTTGCCGCTTTGATCCCCGGTTTTATACAGGATATGGGCATGGGCGCGCTTACCGGTTATCTAATGGCGAGGTTCATCGTATTTTTCATCAAAGGCCTTAAACTGGAATACGAAGGGCTCTATCCGGTAATAATGATATCGTTCGTGCTCATGACGTACGTGACCGCTGTCTTCCTGAAAGGCAACGGCTTCCTTGCGGTATATATAATGGGCCTTATGCTGGGGCGCTCGGAGTTTCCGAATAAAAGAATGGTTATGAAATTCCATGACGGCCTGGCCTGGCTTATGCAGATAGTCATGTTCGTGACTCTGGGGATGCTCGTCTTTCCTTCACACCTTGTCCCGTTAATAGGGCCGGGGCTTTTACTTACCGCTCTTCTTATGGTGGTGGCCCGTCCGGCCAGCGTCTTTTTGTGCTTATTACCGTTTAAAATCGGTGTATGGAAAAAAGCTATGGTCGCATGGGTCGGCTTGAGAGGGTCCGTTCCTATCATCCTGGCGACATTCCCTTTTGTGGCGGGCATTCCGCAGGCAGATACGATCTTCAATGTCGTATTTTTTGTCGTCATAGCGTCGGTCTTCATACAAGGCACGTCCATACCGGCTGTTTCAAGGATATTGAAGCTGGACGTTCCTATGGCTTACAGGAGGCAATACCCGATCGAGTTCGAAAAGACAGAGGCCATCGCCGCGGAATTGATAGAAGCCATTGTCCCGTACGATTCGATGGCGGCCGGCAGGAGGATAAAAGACCTGAAGATCCCGGAGAAATGCCTTATTATGCTCATTTCCAGGGAGGATAAATTTATCATACCATCAGGATCCGTTGTTATAGAAGGAGGCGATGTCTTATTGACACTCGCGAACGCGGCTGATTTTTCGACTCTTCAGCAAACGCTGGCGAAGCTTAAAAAGAAGGACGCTTATGAGGCCGGATGACGCGGCATAATATTTGCCGTATGACCGTTTCATGATATAATGTATTATGATATTATGCTAATAAAGGTTAATATGCAAAGACGCTGCGCTGTATATGCCCTTATCTTTTTTTTAGCTGTTTTTAACCCCGCGCAAAACACCGCTAACGCAGAAGAGCCGCTCTCCTTAAATAACGTCATAAATGAAGCGTTGATATCCAACCCGGAAATTTTATCCGCAAAACGGTCCTACGAAGCGGCATCCGCGCGGATCTGGCAGGCGGCAAGCTTGAATGATCCTATGGTTGAACTTGAGTATGACAAAATGACCGCAGATAGGATGCTGACGGGCGATCCTATGAAAACCTATGCCATATCCCAGGATATCCCGTTTCCTACAAAGCTCTATCTGCGCGCCAAAATAGCTTCGAAGATCGCCAGGATGTCCTATGAAAGTTATAAAACGAAGGAAAAAGAAATAATCGCCCGCACAAAAAGCGCGTATGCCGAACTTTTCTATATTTACAGGGCAATTGATATAAATAAGGAAAATAAAGGCATCCTGGAGCAGCTTTCGCAGAGCGCTACGGCGCGGTATTCAAAGGGGCTGGGAACTCAGGGGGATGCTCTTAAGGCACAGGTTGAGCTCGCTACGGTCGACACAGAACTTATTATGCTGGAACAAAAGCGCGTTACGGCGCAGGCGAGACTGAACATACTCCTTAACAGAGATCCCGGAGAAGAACTTGGCGTCCCCGCGCCCGAAGAAGCTATTAAATTTGAAAGCAAATTGGAAGAATGTTATTCCCTGGCTGAACAGAATAATCCTGAGCTTAAAGCGTATCGCTATGGCATCGAACGAGGGAAGACCGCGTACGACCTGTCCCTTAACGAATTCATGCCTGATTTTACCCTTAAATATAAGCAGATGGTACAGGGCGATAAGGCTGTAGGAGACGCTTGGGCCGGGATGCTGGGCGTGACGGTCCCTTTGTGGTTTTTTCAAAAACAGGCCTTTGGCGTGAAGGAGATGAAGTCAGAACTCGAAATGCTAAAAGCCGAGTACGCGGCGAAAGAGAAGGCCGTCCTTTTTGATGTGCGTGACGCTTATGCAAGAGTAGAGGCGAATAAAAAACTTGTAGAACTTTATGAGACCGCCTTTTTGCCGCAGGCGGAGGAAATGCTCAATGCTTCGATAAAGGGGTATGAATCTGATAAAACCGATTTTCTAACGCTATTAGACTCAAGAAGGATGCTCGTAGATTTTAAGCTAAAACATTACAACGCTATCCTTGACCTTAGGATAGCGGTTGCGGATCTTGAAAGAGCGATAGGCGCCAGCGCGGATTCGGAGAAACCAAAAGAGGTAAAAAATGCGAAGAAATAAATACATATTTGTAATGGCTGTATGTTTAGTTTTAGCGGCTGCATCATTATCTATAATTTCAGGTTGCGGTCAAAATAAGGCCGCCGACCAGGGGGAAGCGACATATTACTGTCCGATGCACCCGGCCTACACATCTGATAAGCCCGGTGACTGCCCTATATGTAATATGAAACTCGTGAAGAAGGATGCGGCCCCGGAGAAGAAGACGGCAGTTGATGAGCATGAGGGCCATAAGATGGCAGGACCTGCGCCGGCTGAGGAAAAGACGCTGGAGGAAGTCTGCATAGAGCATAAATGCACAATGAATAATTGCCCGATGAATGTGACGACGGGTTTAAGGCCGGGTGAAAGGATAATCTGCCCCATTTGCGGTGAAGTTATATCTACCGCGAGCGGTAAAGTGGTAGAAATATCTAAACAACCGGTTGTAGAAGATCATTCCAGGCTCGCCGGGCCGACAGTTACGATAAGCGCGGAAAAACAGCAATTAATAGGCGTAAAGACAGAGCCTGTAGCGAGAAAAGCTCTTACAAAGGTGATCCGCGCTTCGGGGAAGGTTGCCTACGACCCGGAGCTTGTTATTACTCAGGAAGAATTTATCCAGGCGATCAAGAATGAAGAGAATGTGAAAGATTCTCCTCTTGCCGACATTATCGAAAGAGCGAAGTCTATGACTGATGCCGCGCGTAATAAGTTAAAACTTTTAGGGATGAGCGATGACCAGATTAGCGAAATCAATAAAACTAAAAAAGCCCAGACAAATCTATATCTTCCCGGCCGGGGAGAGGGCGTATGGGCTTATGTATCGATATATGAATATGAAATAGGGCTTGTCCATCCGGGGGATGCGGTGGAGATAGAATCGGTCGCGTATCCGGGTGAAATCTTCTCAGGCAAAGTAGTGTCTATAAATCCCGTGCTTGATCCCATTACAAGAACAAATCAGGTTAGGGCAGAGGTCGCGAATCCGGATAGTAAGCTAAAGCCGGAAATGTTTATAAACGCGAAGATTAAGGTTGATCTCGGAGAAAAACTGGCGGTTCCGGAATCAGCCGTTTTGAATACAGGATTACGAAAGATAGTTTATCTATCCAAAGAAAATAATACATTAGAATCGAGGGAAGTGGAATTAGGGAATAAGGCGGAAGGTAATTATGAAGTCCTGGGCGGCCTCGGCGAAGGCGACATTGTTGTAACAAGCGGAAATTTCCTGGTGGATTCGGAGTCGCGCCTGCAAATACCGGTAAACTCTGAACATCAACACGGCCAATAGCGATGTCTATTCTAGTCGAAAAGATCATAGAGTTCTGCGCTAAGAATAAGTTTATAGTATTCTTGCTGGTGGGCATGATTAGCCTTGCCGGCGTCTACTCTATGATGCATGTACCGCTTGACGCTATACCGGACCTTTCAGATACACAGGTAATTATTTATTCCCAATGGGACCGCTCCCCGGACATCGTGGAAGATCAGGTCACATACCCGATTGTGACAGCCATGCTCGGAGCTCCTAAAGTAAAGGATGTGCGCGGATTTTCCGATTTCGGATTTTCTTATGTGTATATTATTTTTGAAGACGGCACAGATATCTATTGGGCGCGTTCAAGAACTCTTGAGTATTTAAGCAAGATCACCCCACGACTCCCGGAAGGCGTGAAGGTGGAGCTGGGTCCGGACGCAACGGGCGTGGGTTGGGTTTTCCAGTATGCCCTGGTCGATGAAACCGGCCAACATTCTCTGGCTGACCTAAGAAGCTTCCAGGACTGGTACCTGCGTTATTATTTACAGGCTGTGCCGGGCGTCGCCGAGGTCGCTACGGTAGGCGGATTTGTCAAACAATACCAGATCAATATCAATCCCAACGCTTTACTGGCCTACAATATCCCCATAACACAAGTAGTCGAGAATGTCCGCAAAAGCAATAATGATGTAGGCGGCCGGCTGATTGAATTCAGCGGGGCCGAATATATGATAAGAGGGCGGGGCTACATAAAATCTGTTAAGGACATAGAAGATATATATGTGGGCCTCGGCCTGGACGGCGTGCCTGTAACGATAAAACAGGTCGCAAACGTCTCTCTGGGGCCCGATATACGCAGAGGCGTAGCTGAACTGAACGGCACAGGTGAAATCGTTGGCGGCGTGGTCGTTATGCGGCATAAGGAAAACGCCTTAGAGGTCATAAAGAAGGTTAAAGCTAAATTAAAGGAGGTGGAGCCGGGCTTGCCGAAAGGCGTTAAGATCGTAACCACTTATGACAGATCCGATTTGATACGCGCTTCGATAGCTACGGTTAAAGATAATCTGATCCAGGAATTGATAATCGTAAGCGTCATGCTTATCTTCTTTTTGCTCCATTTTCGTTCGGCACTTATACCTATTATAGGCCTCCCGATAGCCGTAGCCATAGCGTTCATACCGATGAGCTGGATGAAGCTTACTTCAAATATCATGTCATTGGGTGGTATCGTTGTGGCCATAGGCGACATGGTTGACGCGTCTATCGTGTTTGTGGAAAATGTCCATAAGCGCTTGGATGAGTGGTCAAAAGGCCTTCGCCATGGGAAAAGGGAGGACATCATGATAGGAGCCATGAAAGAAGTTGGCCCCCCCATATTTGCCTCTCTCATTGTCATGGCGATAGCCTTTATGCCGGTTTTTACCTTGGAAGCGCAGGAAGGCAGACTTTTCAAGCCCCTTGCCTTTACTAAGAACTTCTCCATTTTCTTCGCGGCCCTTCTTGCCATAACCCTGACCCCGGCGCTTATTATGATATTCGTTGGAGGTAAAAAACACAATTTTAAACCGGTATGGTTATGCGCCATCACAAACTTTTTTATCGGCGGCAAGATCGTCTCGGAAGACAATCACCCGATAAGCAAATGTCTGATCAGGCTTTATCATCCTATAGCGCTTTGGGCCATAAAGAACAGGATCGCTGTATGCATCGCGGCTGTTATTGCAATGCTGATAACGATCCCGGCATTCATGATGATGGGGTCGGAATTCATGCCGCCGTTAAACGAGGGCTCTATTCTTTATATGCCTACGACGCTGCCCGGGTTGTCTGTTACCGAAGCGGCGAAATTATTGCAAGTTCAGGACAGGATACTTAAATCATTTCCCGAGGTTGAAAGCGTGTTCGGCAAGGCCGGCCGGGCCGCTTCGTCTACGGATCCGGCCCCATTCTCAATGATGGAGACGACCGTTGTATTAAAGGACAGGAAGCATTGGCGCAAAGGAATGACGTGGGAAAAACTTATCGATGAAATGGACAGCAGGATGAAATTACCCGGCGTTACGAACGCCTGGACGATGCCGATCAAAGCGAGGACCGACATGCTGACCACGGGCGTTCGCACTCCCGTCGGAATCAAGATCTACGGCTCGGACCTGAAAGAGATCGAGAAAATAGGCATGGATATAGAACGAGTATTAAAAGACATCCCGGGCACGCGTAGTGTCTACGCCGAACGGGTGAGCGGCGGATATTTCGTCGATTTTGACCTGAAACGCGAGGCGATAGCTCGTTATGGATTGACTGTCGATGATGTTGAGATGGTCATAATGTCGGCTATAGGCGGAGAGAATATAACCACAACCATAGAAGGCAGGGAGAGATACCCGGTCAATGTCCGCTATATGAGAGAATGGCGCGATGATATCGACAAACTTAAAAGGATCACCGTGCCTACTATAGGCGGAGCGCAGATACCATTAACTGATCTTGCCGATATAAAATTGACCGAAGGCCCTGCCATGATCAGGGACGAGAACGGACTTCTTTCCGGGTATGTGTATGTGGATATGACCGGACGCGATGTGGGAAGATACGTTAATAATGCCAAACGGATCGTAAGGGAGAAGATAAAAATGCCGACAGGGTATGCCCTAACATGGTCGGGCCAATATGAATACATGCAGAGGATCAGGGATCGGCTCAAAATATTCATTCCTCTCACGATTTTTATAATCTTTATTCTATACTACTTTACCTTTAAATCTGTTACCGAAACGATGATCGTCATGATGTCCGTGCCATTCGCGTTGATCGGCGGCATCTGGTATCTATTCTTGCTGAAATATAATATGAGTATAGCGGTATGGGTAGGATTGATTGCTCTGGCGGGAGTCGCGGCTGAAACAGGCTCTATAATGATAGTCTATCTTGATGAAGCCTATAACCGTCGTAAGCGGGAAGGCAGGATGAGGAGCCTCCCGGATTTATACGATGCTGTCATGGAAGGCGCGGTCCAAAGGCTCAGGCCCAAGCTTATGACCGTAGGAGCGAATATATTCGGTCTAATGCCTGTGATGCTAAGTGTGGGTACGGGAGCCGATGTAATGAAAAGAATAGCAGCGCCGCTGATCGGCGGCCTTACGTCATCCACGGTTCTCACATTAATCGTCCTGCCGGCTATTTACACAATATGGAAATATAATTCGGAAATAAAGCGTCTATCCTCAATCGAAAGAGATGGAAGCGTATGAAGAGGCTCGGCATGATGCTGTTCGTGATATGTTTTTTATTTTGCTCAAATAGCTGCCCTGCTAAAGAACAGGTTGTCGATGTAGCGAATAAGGTTTGTCCCGTAACGGGGGATAAGATCGACCCAAAAAGCAATATAACATATGAATACCAGGGCAAGATCTATCATTTCTGCTGTCTAATATATATAAAACAAACCTGATCTTTTGGTAATCTTAAGAAAAAAAGGAGAGATTATGAAAAAGATAACAGCGCTTATCACCCTTACCGTCGCCATGACGGTATTTTTTTTGACCGGCGCCTGTGAAGCGCAAACCGGTGTAACCGCCGATGCTATGAAGCCTATGCTGGAGAAGACAAAGTCGAGGATAAATGAGTGGTTCAGGATACTGGACAGAGAGCTGGAGAGCGCCGCCGAAAGGCTGTCTACGGCGGACTTGAGCGGGAGGGACGCGCGGAGAATATTGAAGGAACTTATGATAGGAAGGTCGTCTATTGTCGATTGCGGGATAGTCGATGAATCCGGGATCCTGATCACGGTTCAGCCTCCGGAATACAGGTCTTATGAAGGCAGAGACATCAGTAGCGAGCAGCACATCATGGCTGTGCGTGAAACAAAAAGACCTGTCATGAGCGATTCTTTTAATGCAGTCGAAGGCGTGTATTCGGTCGCATTAGAATATCCCATATTTTCAGATAAGGGCCGGTATCGCGGGTCAGTGAGTCTAATTATAAAATACGCCGCATTTTTAAATAATATATTGGAAAAGATAGTGAAAGACATGCCATGCAAGGTGTGGGTCATGCAGCCGGATGGCTTGATATTGTATGATTCTGACCCCAACCAGATAAACAGGAATGTATTTACAGACGATATGTTCAAACCGTTCCATAGCCTGATAACTTTTTCGAAAAATGTCGTTTCGGAGAAGAACGGGACTGGTTCCTACGATTTCTATTCCAAAGGATTTGAGGATAAGGCAGTCGTCAAGAAAAACGCGATATGGGACACTGTTGGACTATACGGTAATGAATGGCGTATCATTGTGATGGAGATCGAAAAATAAAACGGAGGGATGAAGATGAATAGCCGTACGCAAAGCCTTGCTTTATCCGGTATCGTGACTGTGATCTGTCTGGCTGCCGGCGGTATGGCAGATATTGTCTATGCCGATACCGCGGCCGATGTGATCGTATTAAGGGCCGAAATGGACACTATGAAGAGGCAATTTGCCATGATGAAGGATGCGAACGCCGAGCTGCAGAAGCGCGTCGCTACGCTAGAAGATAGGATCAATTTCCAGCCGCCGTCTCAACCGACTATGACCGCGGGCGCCGTTTCCGAAGTCGCATGTCCGACCAGCGAGATCGCGAAGATATCGAAGAAGACCGAGATCTCGGTGCTCGAGCAGTACAGCAAGCAGTCGGCTCTGGATGCGACGGCGATACTCCAAAAGGTTCCCGATTACATACCGAACTACTTTACCAAAGGTCTGGAATTCCACGGCTACTTCAGGAGCGGTTACGGTGTGAACGGCAAGGGCGGCATGATGCAGGCGTTCCAGGCGCCGGGCGCGCCGGCGAAATTCCGCCTCGGTAACGAGCAGGAGACATACATAGAGAGCATTCTTGTAAATAATAACTGGAACCCGGATCCGGAAGGCATAACGGTAAAGACACAGCTTCGCATGGCATACCAGACCAACCAGAACAATGTTACCTGGGATCCGATCAACGACCGCGTATACCCGGCGGAAATGTTCGGCGAGATGGGCAATATAATACCGGGCCACCCTGATATCAAGGTATGGGCTGGCGAGCGGTTTTACCGTCTGCCTGAACTCGACATAATCGATTTCTGGTGGTCCGATATGAGCGGATATGGCGGCGGTTTCAGCGATATCGACTTATTTAATAATGCGGCTAAGCTCAACATCGCCTACATCGGTTACTCGCCGAACGACGTCTCGCTTTCGACGAGCCGCGGCCGGCTTGCCAAGAACAATATCCATATCATGTTCCATGACTTCGAGGTCCCGGGCGGCGTAGGAACATTCTGGGTGAACGGCGGTTACATAAAAGGCGGCAATACTACCGATCTGACCCCGAACGTCAAATATCCGGACATGGCGGGAATAAACGTCGGGTTCATGCACTATATTCCGGGAGAGCTCAATAACAACCAGTTGGGTCTTCAGTACGGCTGCGGCGCGAACACCTCATTGTCCGCAGGCGGCAACATGCCCATGACGGACGATGACCGCAAATCGTGGCGCGTGCGCATAACCGAAATGTTCAATCGCCAGATCACGGATAAGCTGTGCGTGCAGATTGACGGCGTTTATCAGTATACCGACAGCGGAAGAGATACCAAATGCCGGGAGACGTGGATAAGCCTGGGCGCCAGGCCGATATACATGTTCAATAAACATTTCGGGCTGGAATTTGAGCCGGGCGTAGATTATATCAATAATCCGTTGAATGGTTATGACACCTGCCTCTATAAGGTCACAGGCGCTCTGCGTGTGGCGCCGGCCCCTATATGGAACAGCCGTCCCGAATTCAGGATATTCGCCACATATGCGACATGGGGCGACGATTTTAGGGGTCAAGTCGGCGGCCCCGGTTATGAAACCCAGACAGAAGGGTGGAACTACGGTATCCAGTGCGAAAACTGGTGGTAATATATCGCGGAGTCGTATAGAATATGTAAAACGGAGGGCATTATGATGAAGATGACAAGATTTTTTTGCGGAGCGGCGGTCCTTGCAGTCATGATTTCGCTTATCGTCCCGGCAGAGGCCTTTGCCGCGGCAGGAAAGAAGATGCGCATAGGCGTATCGCTTCCGACTCAGCGCGACGAGCGGTGGGTCCGCGACGCCGAAGAGATGCGCGCGGTCGCGAAGGCCGACGGCGTAGATATAAAGATGCAGGTTTGCGACAATGACGCCGCCAGGCAGATGTCCCAGTGCGAGAACCTTCTTGCCCAGGGCATAGATATCCTCATCCTGGCCCCGCATGACGCTACGAGCGCGGGCGCTATAGCCGATAATGCGCACGCGGCAGGCATAAAGGTCATATCGTATGACAGGCTTGTTATGGGGACGAATAATGTAGACCTGTATGTATCATTCGATAATTTTGCCGTAGGAAAACTGATGGGTGAATACCTGACCAGGCTCGTCCCTAAGGGCAATTACATCGTCCTGGCCGGCGCTCCTACGGATAATAACGCCAAATTATACAGGGAAGGCGCTATGGAAGCTATAAAGCCCCTGGTCGATAAGGGAGACGTCAAGATAGTGATGGACCAGTGGGTGACGGATTGGCAGCCGACGGTGGCCATGAACCTCGTGCAGAACGCGCTGACCGCAAATAATAACAAGATAGACGCGGTGCTGGCTCCTAATGACAACACGGCCGGAGGCGTAATACAGGCGCTCGCGCAGGTGGGACTGGCCGGCAAGGTCCCCGTTACCGGTCAGGACGCCGAGGATACGGCCGCCCAGCGCATCATGGCGGGAACGCAGGCGATGACGGTGTTCAAAAATACGCGGGAACAGGCGCGCGTTGCGATCGAGACGGCTATAAAGATGGTAAGAGGGGAAAAGCCCGAAACGAACTCGGTCGTTAATAATAAGAAGATGGACGTGCCTTCTATACTCTTGACGCCGGTCGTAGTCGATAAAGCCAATATAGACGAAGTCCTGATAAATAGCGGTTATATCTCGAAAGATAAGGTCTATAAAAAATAGGTTTCAAAGAAGAGAGGGTATAAAGTATGCCCGACGACAATATACTCGAGATGAGGGGTATCTCCAAGGAATTTCCAGGCGTGCGCGCCCTGGATGACGTTACGTTCAGTGTAAGGCGCGGTGAGATCCACGCCCTCGTGGGCGAGAACGGGGCAGGGAAATCGACGCTTATGAAAGTCTTAAGCGGCGTATATCCCGCGGGCGAATATTCTGGAAACATACTTATTGACGGGCGCGAGATACGTTTCAAGTCGATAAAGGACAGCGAGCGCGCGAGTGTGGCGATAATCTACCAGGAATTGGCGCTTGTAAAACAGCTCTCCATAGTCGAGAACATATATCTCGGCAACGAGATCGCTTCCAGAGGCGTGATAAACTGGGATGAATCGGTAAAAAAGGCGCAGGATTATCTTGAGCATGTCGGCCTGAAAGTGAGCCCTGTAAGCCCTGTTTCGTATCTGGGCGTTGGAGAGCAGCAGCTCGTCGCGATAGCGAAGGCGCTGTCGAAAGAGGCGAAGATCCTGGTCCTGGACGAACCGACTGCCGCGCTTTCGGGAGGGGAAGCGGAAAAGCTTCTCAATATCCTGAAGAAACTGAAGAGCGAAGGCGTTACGTGCATATATATTTCGCACCGCTTGAAAGAAGTGTTCGATATCGCCGACCGCATTACGATTCTCCGCGACGGCAAGACTATAGCTACGCGCGACAAGGCCGAACTTGACGAAAATAAACTCATTGCCCTGATGGTCGGAAGAGAGCTTACCAATGTATACCCGCGGAAACCGCATACGCCGGACGGTGTCCTCTTAGAGGTGAAGAATTGGACGGTCTACGACCCCGATATAAATAAGACGATAGCGGATGTGAACTTCAAACTATATAAGGGCGAGATCCTCGGGATGGCAGGTCTTGTAGGAGCCGGCCGCACGGAGTTCGCGATGAGCCTCTTCCATTTCTGGGGCCGTCATGTGTCGGGTGAGCTTTTCCTGGAAGGGAAAGAGATATCGCCCCGCGACGCGGGCGAAGCCATCGCCGCCGGTATGAGCCTCGCCTCCGAAGACAGGAAGCGCTACGGCCTCGTGCTCGCCGAAGACATAAAGACGAACATCTCGCTTGCGAGCCTCCATGCAATCGCTAAAAATACCGTTGTCAACGAGAATGAAGAAGTGAAATCGGCGGAAAAATATTCCAAAGAATTACATATAAAAGCGCCGTCGGTCGAACAGCAGACAGAGGCATTGAGCGGAGGCAACCAGCAGAAGGTCGTGTTGGCGAAATGGCTTATGACAAAACCAAAGGTCCTTATACTGGATGAGCCGACACGCGGCATAGACGTCGGCGCGAAGGTGGAGATATATAATATCATAAACGAGCTTGTGGACCACGGCGTTGGAGTTATCGTCATATCGTCCGAAATGAACGAGATACTGGGCATCTGCGACCGCGTGCTCGTCATGCATGAAGGCCGGTTCACGGGCGAACTTAAGATAGCGGAAGCTACCCAGGAGAAGATAATGTATCACGCTACGGGAGGTAAATAAGATATGAAGAAAGACATGCTGCAGCACTTCCGCAAATATACGATGCTCATAGCGCTTGTCGCGATATGGCTGATATTTACAGTGCTGACCGAGGGCGTATTCGTCTCTCCGAGGAACCTGTCGAACCTTTTTGTCCAGACTGTCGCTGTAGCAATCATAACCATCGGCATGACGCTCATAATAGTGACGCGCAATATCGACCTTTCCGTCGGTTCGGTGGCCGCCTTCGTGGGGGCGATCGCCGCGTTTTTACAGGTCAAGACGGGGTGGCCGACACCGCTTGCCATGACTGCGGCAATGGCGGCCGGGCTCCTCGTCGGCGTCTGGCACGGTTTCTGGGTCGCTTACCGCATGGTGCCGTCGTTCATCGTCACGCTCGCCAGCATGATGATATTCCGCGGCGCGGTCCTTGGCATTACCGGCGGCGCGACGATAGCGCCGCTTTCAGACGCATTCAGGTCGATAGGCCAGAGTTATGTCCCGCCGCACTTGAGCGTAATAATAGGCGTCTTTGCGGCGGCATGGTATCTCTTCGCCCATTATTATAAAAGGATGCTGCGCGCGCAGTATGGGTTTAAGGTAACACCTTTACTAATCGATATCGCAAAGACGGCGCTGATGATCCTGGTAGCCGCCGGATTTCTCGCCATAATGGTCCATAACAGGGGTATCCCGTATGCGGTCCTTCTCATGGTGATCCTAGCGGTAGTCTTCAACTTCATCGCGCGGCAGACGGTCTTCGGCAGGCAGCTCTACGCCATCGGCGGCAACCCGGACGCCGCGTCGCTGTCCGGAGTCAATATTAAGAAACAGATCATGATGCTCTTCGCGGTCTTCGGCGGCATTACCGCTATGTCAGGGCTGGTCCTGGCCTCGAGGCTCAACGCGGCTACGACTTCCGCGGGGCAGGGCATGGAACTCGACGTCATCGCCGCGGCAGTTATCGGCGGCACATCGCTCATGGGCGGCGAAGGCACGATCTTCGGGTCTGTCGTAGGCGCGCTCATCATGGCGAGCCTCGACAACGGCATGAGCCTCATGGACACCAATATTACATACCAGTATATAATCAAAGGCATGATCCTTCTTTTAGCCGTTTGGGTCGATATCGCCACGAGACAGAAACAGGGATAAAGAAATATATAAGTACGGGGGGAGGGAGTTTGAACCTTATAAATATAGCCTTAAGCTTTCTGGCCCCGAAGGCCCGGGCTTTTGAACGATCGACGAAGGATCCGGGGTATGCCCAGGAGCGGGTACTATTAGAATATCTTGCCCGGAACAAAGATACGGAGTACGGCAGGAAATACGGTTTTGCTAATATAGGGTCCGTTCGGCAATATCGGGCTACAGTCCCTATTATAACCTATGAGTCGATTCGTCCGCTTATCGACAGGATGGCCAAAGGCGAATCGAACATACTGACCTCCGACAAAGTGGTATTCTTCGGGATAACGAGCGGTACGACAGGACAGCCCAAGCTTATTCCCGTTACGGACTATTCGCGGAATAAGAAATCGGAGTTGATGAAGCTGTGGGCCTATTATATCAACAGGGACCATCCGCGCCTGCTTGAGGGAAAGATACTCTCGATAATAAGCCCGGAGGTGAAGAATTTTACCGAAGGCCATATACCGTACGGACCGGAAGACGGCCACGCCTATAATAATCTTCCCGCGCCCGTAAGAAGTCTTTATGTACTGCCCTATCAGTTGTTTTACATCAACGATTACGACGCCAGGTATTACGCGATATTGAGGATAGCCATGGAACAAAACGTTACCACTATAGCTACCCTGAACCCGAGCACGATAGTCCTGTTGTGCGAAAGGATACCGAAGGTGCAGGGCGATATTATAGAGGATATAAAAAATGGGACGCTGAAAAAGACCCTGGATATCCCCGCCGATATACGCGCTTCGATAGAAAAGCGGTTGAGACCGAACCCAAGAAGAGCTGATGAGCTTAAGGCCATACTTAAAAAAGAAGGAGACCTCCTGCCGAAATATTTCTGGCCTAACCTGGAACTTGTGGAGTGTTGGAAAGGAGGAACGGTAAAATTATATTTAAGGGAATTGCCGCGATACCTTGGGGATGTGCCTTTCAGGGATTTCGGATATCTTTCGACGGAGGCGCGCAGTTCCGTGCCGATGAGCGATTCGGATGAGGGGAGCGTCATGTCCGTTGATTCCAATTTTTATGAGTTCATACCCAGGGAAGAGATGTGTAAGGCCAATAAGAAGACTTTATTGTGCGACGAGCTTGAAAAGGGCGCTCAATACGTCGTCGTAGTAACGACGCCGAGCGGACTGTACCGTTATGATACCGACGACGTGATTACCGTTACCGGATTCTACAATAAGACCCCGATGGTCGCTTTTGTCCAGAAAGGCAAGAACGCTCTATCTCTTACAGGCGAGAAGATCTATGAGTGCCATATAAATGAAAGTATAAACAGGGCGGCGAATAAGCACAAACTTTCTATAGGGTTCTTCTCTTCATCGGTCCAGATGGATGATCCCCCGAGGTATATATTCCTCATGGAATTTAACCGCGACTACCCGCATAAGGAAAAAAAGGCGCTGTTAAAGTCCATAGAGGAGGAATTATGTAAAGAGAATTCTGAATATAAGGACATTAGGGAACAGCAGCTATTGGGATATCCGGCGCTGAAGGTGGTTAAGAGGGGCGAATTTGAGAAGTACCGCGCGCGGAAGATAAAAGAAGGCCGGCACGACGGACAATTCAAGATGCCGGAACTGGTCGCCGACGTCAACTTCCAGAAGAATTTTATTATTGAAGAAGAGATAAAAGCGGAATAAGGAGACTTTCAAATGCGGCGCTATTTAACGGTTTTTGTTTTATTTCTTGCGGCCGCAACGGTGTGTGCCCAGGATAATATAGAAAAAAAATATGATGAAAAATCCGGGGGATCCACTACCAAGACCACGATAAGGCCGGGTATGGAAATTAAAAAAATAGGCGGCCTTAACATGGTCGTTCCAGAGGGAACTCAAATTTACAGGAAAGGCGCCCAGCTAATGATAGAGAGCCCGGAAGATTACTCGGCGCGCAATATTAAAGAGATGAAGACGCGTGTGGAAAATCTGGAGAAAGAACAGGCCGGGATGAAGGATGATATCGAAACCCTGAAGAAGGCATTGGAGGCATCCGGTCGAAGATCTGATAACAGCATATAAATATCCGGAATTTGACTTTTTAAATAAAATCGTTATACTTATAGGAAAAACAGGGAGGGCTGTGATGAAAAAGTGCGTCATATTTGTTATTGCTTTTGCTTTATTGGTTTACGCGGATTCTTATGCGCAAGGCCAAGGTCGCGATAGAGATAATAATCCGCCCGGTCCGCGGGGCGGCCCTGGAACGAATTGGGAAAATCCTCCGGGCCCCAAAGGTGGGCCGGGAGCCGGTCCTGATCAGAGGCAGCGCGGCGGCGCTCCTGCGACAGCGGGCGGTACTCAAACAGCTGTGACTGTGTCCCCGGTCGGTGTAGTAGACAGTGGGTTGGAAGAAAAAGCGGTTGTCAGTGAATCGTGGGAGCGGAAAGCCGATACAAATGGGGATGGGGTAGTGGATCAGGTTGAGGTTGACCAGTGGCGAAAGGCCCGTTCGGATAGAGACAATAATCCTCCTGGTCCGCGGGGCGGCCCGGGAACGAATTGGGAGAATCCTCCGGGTCCACAGGGCGGTTCCGGGGCAGGACCTGACAGGAGACAGCAGATTGATAGAGATAATAATCCTCCAGGTCCGAGAGGCGGCAAGGGAACGAACTGGGAGAATCCTCCGGGTCCCAAAGGAGGGCGCGGGGCGAGCCCGGACCGGAAACGCTGATTTTTTTACGAGGCCAAATTGCTTAAATCATTTTTTATTTTTACATTAGCGTTGTTATGCGGTCTTGTCATGGTTCCGGGCGGCGAATGCCAATATGCGGCTGCCCCCGGCGCGGATACGGATGAAGACCGGAATACGGTTACCATAGAAGGACAGATAAGCTCGATAGATTGGGTGGGAGGGGTTATCACGGTAAGGTGGCTGCAGTATGATCCCTATATAAAATATGACGAGATTACTCTTTCTGTGCCGCGGGATATAAAAATAATGAAAGCCAGCCAGCCGGCGGGATTCAACGAATTAAGCCAATTTGACCATGTTACGGTTAAATATCGCAAGGACAAATCTGTCAGTCTCCCCAGGGCTGTAAGCATCACCGTTACGAACGCGATCGATATAGCCCCGACTTATAACAGGTGAGGGCTGAAGAGAGACGGGCGCGGGTCAGAAGAGGCGGTCGATATTCAGGTTCGCGTCTTTTGCCGCCTCGGTCAGTTTCTTTATCCGTTCTTTTGCCGCGCCGCGGTCCCTTTCGTTAATTATTATAAGCGCGTTGATCGCGGGAATGTCGCTGTTATTGTAGTCGCTGAAAAATTCATCCAGTTCCTGCACAAGGTTTTCAGGCTCATACTTCGGCAGCTTTGCCAGCAATTTGCTCCTCTGGTTTTCCGACATCTCCTGCGCCATAAGAGCTTCATACAGGCCTCTTATATAAGCGATTTTTTGCGCGTTGGCAAATTGGTCTTCCGGTTTTGTCTGGGATTTCAGATCCAGGGACTTTCCGGACAGTATCGGCCACGAATCATCGTCGGCGTAAGTAATGCCTTTCGCCTGGGCTATGTCCGAGACAGGGCATGCCAGGATGACGGCAACCAGCGATCCGCGTATCCACTTTAATACGGTAAATTTTTTCACATTTCACCTCTCTTCCTTTCAGGACAAAATTATACCATCTTTTCTTCCGCGCTTCCAGTCTTTAATGTTATATTAATGTTATATACGCTTGCCAAATATATATTAATATGATACACTTTATATTAGATATATAGTTGTTACCATAATTATAATAGTTGCGATATTTTCCATATAACCAGAGAAAACCCGGCAGATTATGGAAGCACGCCTCATATCCGCTAAAGACCTGATGAAAAAGTATAATGTGACGTATCAGACGTTGAACCATTATACGAACTTCGGCCTATTGGATGTAGTTACTAAGAGCGGCAACGCCAGGATGTTCGACGAGGCCTATGCGGCGGAGAGGCTGCGGCAGATAGCTAAGATGAAAGAGCTCGGCTATCCGTTGAGGCTGATACGCAAGACGCTCCTCGAAAATAAGGAGCCGCGGCTTCTATGAGCTATTATAAGATTCTGGGATTGGAGAGGGAGCCGTTTTCCACAAGTCCGGACCCGGAATTTTTTTACCAATCGAAAGAACACACATCCGCGCTATACCGCCTGCGCATTGCCATCGAATTGAAACGGGGCTTGAGTCTTATCCTGGGGGATGTCGGCACGGGAAAGACGACCCTGTCCAGAAAATTATCCCAGCTTCTCGCCTCCGAGCCAAACCTGGAGATGGCGATGATATTGAACCCGGTTTACGAATCCGAAAAACAATTCCTTGCCGACCTCATCGAAAGGTTCCATATCGCGCCGAACATTCCCAATGCCGGTGAAGAAGCCACCGTGTTGGACTACATGAAGGCGATCGAGAAGTATCTCTTCGAAACGTGCCTCGAAAAAAATAAGACCGTAGTCCTCCTGATAGACGAATCGCAGAAGCTGATCGACCCGTGTCTCGAGATATTGCGGTCGCTCCTTAACTACGAGACCAATGAATATAAAACTCTCCAGCTTATTATTATGGGACAGATAGAGCTTTTGCCGCGCGTAAGCCGGATCAGGAATCTCTGGGACAGGATCGCGCTGAAGTATGTCTTGAATCCTCTGGATGAGGATGAGGTCGCGGAATTGATACGTTTCCGCCTCGCGCATGCCGGATATATTTCGCGCTATCCTCTATTCAGCGACAGCGCGATAAGCGCCATATATAATTACACGCAGGGTTATCCGCGCAAGATCGCGATGATATGCCACGACGCGCTGGAATACCTGGTGATGCATAAAAAAGAGATGGTCGATAAGGGGATTATCCAGGAATTAATTGAGAAAGAAGTGAAGGCTGTGTCAGGTGTCAGGTATCAGGTATCATGATACCTCGCACATGACGCATGATACATAATACATGACACCAGATAATGTTTCACCGGAGGAGAGGCTTTTCAAGGTCATACAGGACCAGAAGAATGCCCCTGTTCTTAAACCGGAAAGCGCCGCGGAGGAGAAGCGGCCGGGAGACGCGGGGACTGTAAGGCGGTTCTTTGCCGGCGTGACAGTTGGGAGATTTTTAAAAGAGCTGCGGTATAGGATGAGGATGCCGGCCCTGGCCGGCCATATCCATGAAATACAGATAGGCACGGTCAATAAGGCGCTTGTCGGCGTCGCCGCTCTCATGGCTCTCGCGGAGATATACTGTATTTTATTCGGCGGTCCGGACATCGCGAAGATAACGAAGGCGCTTTCCGATGCCGAGATCCAGGATTCGCGCGAACCGCGCAAGATAGAGGCCCTTAAGCCCGTAAGTTACTATATAGACCAGGTAAAAAAGAAGAGCATGTTCTTTTCGGCGAAAACGGCAGATAAAGGCCCTGTTAATCTGGCCTCCCAGGTTTCCAGGCTGAATGACGCCGCCAAGGATATCAAATTGAAAGGGATCTCCTGGGGGAAAGTCCCCAAGGCGATAATAAAGAATGAAAAAGAAGACAAGGTCTATTTCCTGGGCGAAGAACAGGCCATAGGCTCTACAGGAATAGAGGTCAGGACGATATTGAAGCGAAAGGTCATCATAGGTTCCGGCGACGAGGAGATGGAATTGCAATGAGCGAGTTAGCGGGTAAGCGGGTTAGCGGGTGAGGGGGTTTGTGGGTGAGGGGGTTTGCGGGTGAGGGGGTTAGTGGGTGAGCGGGTTAGTGGGTGAGCGGGTGAGGGGGTGAGTGGGTGAGTGGGTTTGTGGGTTTGCGGGTGAGGGGGTTAGTGGGTGAGCGGGTTAATGGGTTAGGGACGGGGAAGCGGGGGCTTATCTATCCTTATCTATCCTTATCCATCCTTATCATTTCCCTATTCTGTACCCTGTCCCCTGCACTCTGTCCCCTGGCTTTCGCGCAGTTGGATTATTCAGTCCAGCGCGAATCGATCGCGGAATGCGGATTTCCCGGAATGAAGACCAAGATATCCCTCGATATACGCGACATGGATATGGTCAGTTTCCTCAAATTCATCGCGATCGAAGGCGACCTCAACATAGTGGCGAGTAAACTTGTTACGGGGCCGGTCAACCTGCTGATAAACGACGTTACGATAGGCGACGCGCTCGAGATCGTCCTGTCGATGAACAAGTTCGCCTATGAAATAAGGGGCAATGTAATAAAGATAATGGCGAATGAGGAATATAAATCGATGTATGGCGTGGAATTTTACGACAAACGCCAGACGTTCACATATCAGTTGAGATACGCTTCCGTAAAAAACGTGGCGACGATGCTCGGCAATATCAAAAGCGAGATCGGCAAGATAGTGTACGACGAATCGACCGGCACGATCGTCCTGATCGATACTCCCGAAAAGATAAAAGAGATGCAGGATGTAATCAAACAGCAGGAAATGCCGACGATTACAAGGATAATGCCTACCCAGACGAAGGTCTTCGAGCTTCAGTACGCCAAGGTCGACGACATTAAGGGTGAGGTCTCGAAGATCCTTACGACGGATATAGGCATGATGCGCACGGACATGAGGACCAATACCCTGGTC
Source organism: Candidatus Omnitrophota bacterium (assembly GCA_041648975.1). Taxonomy (NCBI): domain Bacteria; kingdom Pseudomonadati; phylum Candidatus Omnitrophota; species Candidatus Omnitrophota bacterium. The sequence goes on from JBAZNZ010000007.1 coordinate 74,165, forward strand.
GTTACCGACCTGCCGTATAAGATCGATTCGGTGCGGACGGTGGTGAAGGCTTTTGACAGGAAGACGAGGGAGGTCTTCATAGAGGCGAAGATCGTGGAGGTTACCCTGGGCGATAAGTTCCAGTGGGGCGTCGATTGGGAGCGCGCGTTCAAGCTTGCCTGCAACGGGGCGCGTTATACGCTCACTCCCGAGATCAGCCTGCCGCTTGCTTTGACGGAGACCTACAGCAAGCTGTCGTTCGCGACGCTTAAAGGAGCTAACATAAACGCCGTGATCGAGATGCTGGGTACGGTCACCGAGACAAAAATATTGTCAAACCCCCACCTTACCGTCCAGGAGGGTAAGGAGGCGTCAATTAAGGTGATTGAAAAACAGCCGTATCAGGAAGAGACGACGACGACCGCGTCCGGCGGGACGACGACGTCGTCAAAGACCTACCAGTGGGTCGATGTCGGCGTTACGCTTAATGTTACCCCCTCGATCAACAAGGACGGTTTTATCTGTCTCCTTATTAAGCCCGAAGTCAGCTCCATATCGACATGGTACGGCGGAGAGGCGCAGTCGGCCGGAGCGGTGCCGGTCGTGAAGAGCGCGAACGCCGCCACAACGGTAACGATAAAAGACGGAGTTACGGTACTTATAGCCGGACTGATTAAGGATAACAAAACCAAGACGGTTAATAAGGTCCCGCTTCTTGGCGATATTCCAATTATTAAAAAGGCATTCGAAAAGGTCAGCGATGAGATTATAAGGACAGAGACGATAATTTTCCTGACTCCCCGGATCGTAGGAGGAGACAAGCCGTTCCTGATGGAGTCCGACATGCCGAAGGAGATTAAAGGGGTGAGGAAGTGAGAGGAATATAATATGATAAAACGACTGCGCGTCCTTTTAATTATTGTTTTTGTGTTCCTGGCTTACGGCCTCGCGACTCCCGGCTTTGTCGCGGCTGCCGGCCCCGGCGGGGAATCCGCTTCCGCCGTCGAACTAAAAAAGAAGGATGCGGACATTCGCGCGCTCAAAGACATTATTGCGAAGCTGAAAGCCTCCGAAGAGAAACTGAAAACCTCCGAGGGAAAACTCCGCGATACCGTCGGTGCGAGCGAAGCGAAGCAATCCCAAACCGTCAAAGATTTTGAAGCGAGACTCTCCGCGTCCGAGGCGAAGCTGAAAGCCTCCGAAGAGAAACTGAAAACCTCCGAGGGAAAACTCCGCGATACCGTCATCGCGAGCGAAGCGAAGCAATCTCAAACCGTCAAAGACTTTGAAGCGAAACTCGCCGCCTCCGATGCGAAGCTCGCCGCGAAGGAAAAAGAGATCGCTTCGTCGGCCTCCGGCCTCCTCGCGATGACGGAGAAACTGAAAGCCTCCGAGGGAAAACTCCGCGATACCGTCATTGCGAGCGAAGCGAAGCAATCTCAAGCCGTCAAAGACTTTGAAGCGAAACTCGCCGCCTCCGAAGCGAAGCTCGCCGCGAAGGAAAAAGAGATCGCTTCGTCGGCCTCCGGCCTCCTCGCGATGACAGGGAAGCTGAAGGACGCCGAAGAGAAGCTGAAAGCCGTCGAGGGGAAACTCCGCGATACCGTCATTGCGAGCGAAGCGAAGCAATCTCAAACCGTCAAAGACTTTGAAGCGAAACTCTCCGCGTCCGAGGCGAAACTTGCCGCGAAGGAAACAGAGATCGCTTCGTCGGCCTCCGGCCTCCTCGCGATGACAGGGAAGCTGAAGGACGCCGAAGAGAAGCTGAAAGCCTCCGAGGGAAAACTCCGCGATACCGTCATCGCGAGCGAAGCGAAGCAATCTCAAACCGTCAAAGACTTTGAAGCGAAACTCGCCGCCTCCGATGCGAAGCTCGCCGCGAAGGAAAAA
>JBAZNZ010000008.1 GCA_041648975.1 Candidatus Omnitrophota bacterium
GGTGATCTTGATTCCCGGCGGAGACTGTCTGCGCTTATACTCGCTCTTATCTACCATAGACAGTACTTTGTTTACAAGCCCCTTTTCAAACCCCATGCTTACAATCTCGTCACTGCCTTTGTCCTCTTCCACATATGCTTTTAGCACCTGGTCCAATATGTCATAAGGCGGAAGCGTATCACGGTCTTTCTGGTTATGTCTTAGTTCGGCAGTCGGCTCCTTCGTGAAGACCTCATTTGGTATTACGGCGTTGATGGAATTCCTGTATTTGGCCAATTTATAAACCAGGGTCTTTGGAACATCCTTTATAACGGCGAACCCGCCGGCCATATCCCCATATAATGTGGCGTATCCTGTACTCATCTCTGACTTGTTGCCTGTCGTCAAGGTAAGACAGCCGAATTTGTTCGATAGCGCCATCAACATATTACCCCTGATGCGCGCCTGCAAATTTTCCTCGGTAATGTCCCTTGCCATGCCGGAAAATTGCGGCTCGAGCGCCATTAAATAGAGCTTAAATATCTGCTCTATCGAGATTACTTTGAATTCTATACCAAGTTTTTTGGCCAGATCCCTGGCATCGGCCTCTGACTGGGCGGAAGAGTAATGCGTAGGCATATATACGCCTATACAATTATCCCTGCCTAGCGCATCGGCTGCCAGCACTGCCACGAGAGATGAATCTATCCCGCCGGACAGTCCAACCGCCACTTTCTTGAAACCGTTCTTTTGAACATAATCTTTGAGGCCTAATACGAGGGCCTGATATATTTCAGCAGTCGGGTCGAACGGACGGGAATCTGCTTTTTGCAAGCCGGGCCTTGGCTTTTCTGTGATATTACCATCTAATAGGATAGCCCACTTGTCCGCCGTCTTCTTACCTGTAGGGATGTCGATATCTAGCGCCAGTAGTTCTTCCTTGAAAGCGGCCGCTCTTCCCGTGATCTTACCGGCGCTATCGACGATCATGCTCTGCCCGTCGAATACCAGCTCATCCTGGCCTCCGACGAGATTTGTATAAGATATCGATACATTATTTGCCTTGGCCTGGGAACGAACCAGTTCTTCCCTTTCCCTGATCCTACCCGCATGATATGGCGAAGAATTTATATTGATTATTAAACCGGCCCCGAGAGACGCCTGGGTTTTTACAGGCCCTTCCTTATGCCAGATATCTTCGCATATGTTTACGCCGAACAATAATCCGCCCAGGCTGAAAATAACCGCATCGGATCCGGGTTTGAAATAGCGTTTTTCGTCGAATACACCGTAATTCGGAAGGAACATCTTATGGTATATGCCCCTGACCGCTCCTTTATATATTACAGCGGCTGCGTTATATATGTCGTGCCCTGCCTTGTCTACAAACCCGATGATCGCAACCGTCTCACCCACCATTTTTGCCAGGTCCCGCAGACTTTCCAGATTATCGTCGACAAATCCTGTCTTCAGCAAAAGGTCTTCCGGAGGATAGCCGGTTATTGCAAGCTCCGGGAACGATATTATATCCACCCCCAGGCCTTTTGATTCTTTCAGGCGATCAGCTATCTTGCGGCAATTACCTTCCAGGTCGCCGACAGTGCAATTTATCTGCGCAATACCAAGACGAATCTTCCCCATAGACTATTTCCTCTTCATCTTCTCGATGAGTATGATGGCTTCGGCTATCTCGCGCATCGATTTTCTCGAATCCATGCTCTGTTTCTGTATCTTCCTGAACGACTCTTCTTCAGACATGCCCTGCTCCCGCATTAATATCCCCTTGGCGCGCTCTATCATCTTGCGGGTCTCAAGCTCTTCCTGGATAACCTTAGTCTTGACCATGAGTTCGGCGTTTTCTATTACTATAGCCGCCTGATTGGCGACTGTAGTGAGTATGTTTATCTCATCTTTCGTAAATTTATGCGGATACGATGTGTAATTATTGAGCACTCCTATTACCTCGCCTTTTACAGCAAGCGGTACTGAGAGGAGCGATTTCAGGCTCTCCTTAGCCGCTATGTCCTTATATTTATACTCCGGCTCCTTCGATAGTTCATATACCGCTATAGCTCTGCTCTCACGGGCGACTTTTCCCGCAATTCCTTCTCCAAGCCTAAGATTAGGTTTTTTATTGTAAACCTCGCTCATTGACTGCGTGGCTTTTAATACCAGTTCGCCCGTCTTGTCGTCGAGCAGCATAAGAGAACATATCTTAGAGTCCATAATCTCTGCGGTCACAGTGACTATCAGCTTAAGTATATCCTCCAGGTAGAGATTGGACGTTATGGTCTTGCTGACTCTCGAGATGGCCTCAAGCTGTCTTGCCGCAGATACCGATTTTTTATGCTTGGCTGCCATTGCTTTACCTTGGTTGTATGTTGGTCCCCAAAAAACGGCCGTTCTGGTCGTCCGGCATTTCCTGTATCCAGCCATTATTTAATCCCAAAACGGCTGCCTCGTCAACTACATTCTTATATTCGGCATTAGTTACGCCTCGGGATATTCCCTTAAAGTTATAAGCCTTGTAGGTCGGATAGTACTGGCTCATTATGCTCAGATAAGCGTTTTTCGATACGGAATCCTTGATAAACCGAAGGCTTTCGATAGTTCCGGATATATTTTCCGGCAATACCAGAAGCCTTATTATCAACCCTCTCTTTGCTAACCCGTTGTCGTCAAGTATCAGGTCGCCGACCTGCGCTTGCATCTCTTTTAAGGCGCTCCTGTTGAATTCCCGATAACCCGGCGCGTCAGAATGCAGCTTAGCCATCGAATTATCCGAATACCGCATGTCAGGCATATAGATATCGATTACGCCGTCCAGGATCTGTACTGTTTCAGGCAGGTCATAACCGCTCGTATTATAGACTATCGGTATGGAAAGCCCTTTTTCAACGGCGATCTCAAGCGCGTCTACAATTTGAGGCACAAAATGGGTCGGACTGACGAGATTAATATTGTGGCATAATTTTTTCTGTAGATAGAGCATTGATTCCGCAAGGCCTGATGCGGAGATCTCTTTTCCCTTGTCTAACTGGCTGAAGTAGTAATTCTGGCAATACGCGCATTTCATGTTGCAATGAGTGAAAAATATCGTCCCGGAACCTTTTGTGCCTGAAAGGGGCGGCTCCTCACCATAATGGGCAGAATAACTATATACTGCGGGATTTAATCCGGCGCGGCAAAACCCTAGTATACCGTTTGTCCTATCGACGCCGCATTTTCTGGGGCAGATCCTGCATTTTTCAAGAGAGCCGTTTAGCAGTTTCTTCGCATGCCTTATTGAATTCAGCCTGGCGTGTGCATTTTTCAAAGGATTTACCTGTATTTATCATGGGTCATCTCTTCAGGGATTTTCTCTCTCGGTATCTCGGATATACGGATATCCCCTGCCTTAGGCTTATTTTTCCTGGCGAAGCTTATAAGCATCAGGACAATTTCCCTGTCTATCCTGCCCTCCCGTGATTCTTTAATGAGATAATCAAGGCTCGCTCTTAATGAAAAGGCCTTTCCCCTATACGGCCTTTTTGTCATAAGCGCATCCATTATATCAACAGGGCTTATCAATTTCGTATACTTATGAATCTTGGAAGAGCTCTTTGGATATCCGCTGCCGTCCAACTTTCTATGGTGTTCGAGGCACGAAAAGGAGCACTCTCTCCTGTCTTTCTTCAGGTAATAATTCAGGAGAAGGAATCCGCAAACCGGATGCGTCTCAATGATAGCCCTCTCCTCATCGGACAGTTTATCTCGTTTGTTCAATATCTCTATTGGTACGCGGGTCTTGCCGATATCGTGCGTAAAACCGCAATGAGACGCTATTTCTCTGTCGTATTCTTTCGGCTTGAAAGCAAGCGATAACTTGATGACGAAAGCCGCGACGACCAGTACGTGGTAATAGGTATATAGCAGGTTATTCTTCATGATGCTAAGTTCGAAGATAATGTCGTTTTCGAGTTTTAACCTGCCGGCTACTTCACATATCTCCTCCCTCGATAACGGCGGCTTGAACATGGTCATGTATCGCTTGTCGCGGAAGACCTTCTGAAGATCGGTGAATATATCGGTATTTTGTAACGGGACTCTCGCCTGGTTATGCTTATCTCCCATCGACCATATCTTCTTGACTACATCATGCGTTATTTCTCTATCTTTTTTTGCGAGAAGTTGTCCGTAGATAGTGTATAAGTCTTTTGACAGGCGCATGCGTATACCTCTTTTTAAATATTCAAAGCGGTTCGGCTCTATGAGTTACGTTTTTATCGATGAACTCTATGATTGCCTGCTCTTTTTCCGGCGTTAAGTGAATAAATGTCACACCCATGCCGGGGTAGTAATGCGACTGGAGTTCCTTGTCGGCCATCCACGATACTTTTCCGTTGGCGGCCAGAACCGCCGGTGCGCTTGGTAAGCTGAATTCCAGGTCCAAAAGGCTGTTTATCGGGAACGTGTAGGGTGAGTATATGTATACGCCCGCCGCGCTGATATTCAATACCCTGCCGTCAAATATCTTCGTTTTTTTCTTATCACCCATCATCTTGTATTTAACACTGATGTGTATATCGAGGCGCTGGAAACGCCGCCTGAGCTGCATCTTCGATATTCCCTCATCATAAAAGCTGTTTATCGCCGACTCCTCGTCGGTATATGTTTCAAATATTGAGTCCAGCTTGACCACTTTGAACAGTTCAATTACCGCTAACGGCACGTTCAGTAGCTTCATCTTTCCCTTATGGTTTATGATATTTTTGTAAGCTATAGCAAGTATCGAAAGGCCGTTATAATCGACCGTATCGGAATTCTCGAAATTAAGTATCAAGTTGACTTTTCCGGTGTTTACGAGCCAGCCTACCATCTCAATAATATCGGATGAGTTTATGTCAACTTTCCCGTCTATATCAAGGATATTTATGCTGTTCACTTCCCTTATCCTTATACCCATGGATCCTCTCTTATTGTTGTCTGAAGAAAAATGTGCTCAGTCCTTGCCCCATCCTGTTAACATCCTTACCTACGCCGGATACTGTTTCTCCACAACCGGCCAGCATGCAGCAAATGCATACGATGGCTGCCAATATGGAAGCTTTCGACATGTAATACCTCCTCTGGGATGTTCAGCGGTCCGTCTTCATCAGGCCTCGAGGGTCCTGAGCCGCGCCGTCTTTTTTGATCTCGAAGTGGAGATGTGGTTGTATTGCCTTTCCTGCCGCATTCCCTGTTTTACCTACGAAGCCGATGATCTCGCCTCTGCGCGCTTTCCTCACTGAATACTCGCTCCAATCGGAAAGATGGCCGTATATTGTCTGGTAACCGTCGGGATGATATATCATTACATATTTCCCATAACCGGTCGGGACATTTCCGCAAAAGAGCAGGCCGCTTCTTGACGCGTATACAGGGGTGCCCACACCAGCCGATATGTCTATGCCGGAATGAGTCCGGCCGTTGCGCCTTTTAGCGCCGAACTCACCGTCACCCTTAGCGTCATTCCTTATTACTAAATTCTTGCCGGTTGTCTTTATTGGACAGCTGAAGTTCGGCTCTACTATTTTATATACCAGCACAGAAACGGGCTCATATAATAAAGAAGTTATCAGCGCTGTAACTACCACCGTTATGAAAAAAAAGAGAAGTCGACTCATTGTGTATATTATTATACTTTATAGTAGAAAAAGCCATATCTTTTTTTTAAAAAATATGGCTTTTTCTTTTGTCCGTCTACTCCCTTATTTAGGCAGTAGGTATATCGCATTTAAAATTACTGCTTTGCCGCGTCAACCGGCAGAGTAACTACGTCCTTCGCAGCTTCTCCGGTCATCACAGCGGTATCATTCGCCGTCTCGCCTACCATTAAGGTTGTACCCTTAACAGGCTCGATCGTAACGTCTTTTATCTTGCCCGGATCTTTCGGCATCGCTCCCAACGCTTTAGCTTCGTTAGAGACGATATCCATGCTCTTCCTGCCGGCGTCAACGACGATGTTAGCTCCCCGCTTCGTCGTCTTAGCGACATTTTCGGCGGTCTTCTTAACTACGTTTACAGGATATTTAGCGGCTTTCGCGCTAAAGTCCTTTACGTTCTTTGCCTGGATCGGAGTCCCCGCCGATTTCTCAGCAGCAAAAGATGCCGATACCATTACAAAACAGGCGGCCATCGCTATACAGGCTATTACAATGATATTCTTTTTCATTTTTTCCTCCTTTCGATAGAATTTACTATACTACAATTAATTTTAACAATCAATGTAAATAATTTTTTATTGCATCGCGCGGCGGATCTTCACGCAAGAAGCTTCATTACGATCCGGTTTACGGTCTTGCCGTCGGACTTTCCCTTTGTTTTTTCTATTACTGCCTTCATTACTTTGCCCGTCTCGGATTTTTTAGTTGCGCCCAGCTTGACGATGCAGGCCTTTACTATTTCCAGGAGCTCATCTTCTGTAAGCTGCTTGGGCAGGTATGACTCCAGTATTTTCAATTCCAATGTTTCTTTATCTGCCAGGTCTTTCCTGTTGCCTTTATGGAATTGGTCAATGGATTCGCGGCGCTGCTTAACCTGCCGTTGTATTATCTGCAAGATATCGCCTTCCTGCGGTTCTTTTAAATTCTTTTCAAGCTCGAACATCCTTATGGCCGATATCAGCATCCTGAGGACCGACAACTTTACAGCATTGCCGTCTTTTAACGCTACCTTCATGTCATTTTCTAAACTACGATATAAAGACATAATAAATACCACCCCTTACTTTTATATGTAAAAGTGATTTTTAACGCCAGGTAGGTGATTGAAGCCGCTCTATTTAGGCCATCTTTACGACCTTTGTGGCCTGGTCTCCCTTAGGCCCTTTCACTATCTCAAACTCGACCTTATCACCTTCTTTTAGGGACTTATATCCTTCACCTTCAATAGCAGTATGATGGACAAAGACGTCTTTGCCTTCATCGGCTACGATGAAACCAAAGCCCTTCTTGTCATTGAACCACTTTACTGTGCCTTGCGTCATTTCTATTTTCACCTCCTCAAGATATATTAGACCAAAAAAATGCCACTTGAAGCTTTTTCGTCGGGCTTCGCATGGCATCCATCAATTTCATATTTTTTCTTGTCACTAATACATCACCTAAATATTGATATAACTATATCATGTTATTAGGGTTTTGTCAATATTTATTTATTTTTATATGCGTTTTCCTTTAATACGGCTTGAACCGGGCAGTTTTGCCCTTAGAAAGAATTTCTTTATTGGGGGGAGGTGGTCTATAATTAAAAACCCTGAGAGATGGTCTATCTCATGCTGGACTGCCCTGGCGAGCAGTCCATCGGCACGCAACTCCACTACCTCATTCTTCTCATTTAAAAAACTGACAGTTACGGACCGTGCCCTTTTAACTTTTACGCATGCATCCGGAACGCTAAGACAGCCCTCTTCGTCTTCGACAGCGCCTATCCTTTTCACTATTACGGGATTTGCCATCCTGATTATGCCGCTGCCTATATCTACTACCGCAAGCTGCTTATCGATCCCTACCTGGAGCGCCGCCAGCCCTATGCCGTTATTGATGTACATCGTTTCGGCCATATCCGCGAAAGCGGCGATCTCGGAATCAGTGACACAGGATATCTTGGCGGCTTTTTTTCTCAAGATCTTGTCAGGAAACACTCTTATCTTTAATGCGCTCATATACTATTTCGGCCTATTCTGAGAATCGACCTTTACGACTTTCAGCTTTACCTTTTTAGCCTCTCTGTTTTCTTCTAATACGTAAGACAATATTATGACCAGGTCTCCCGCCTTGCCCAGGTGAGCCGCGGCTCCATACAACCCTATAATACCCGATCCGGCCGCTTCTTCCAGGGCGTAAGTCTCAAAACGCGCCCCATTATTGACGTTTACGACCTGGACTATTTCGCCCGGATATATGTCCGATCGCTGAAGAAGGTCTTTGTCTATTCCTATGCTTCCGTCGTAATGAAGATCGACCTTTGTTATCTTTGCCCTGTGTATCTTTGACTTACACATCATCCGTAACATGCTCAACCCTCTTATATTATTCGCCTATTTCCGTAAGGTTTTCTCCGTCAAAATATAGCTTTTTAGTTTTGGAGAGATAGCCGGCATCAACCGGTATTGCGCTGTATTGCGCTCTATAGGTCCACACCTCTCTAGGCCCTTGTTTCTTCTCATTGCCTTCTACCGTCCTGACATCGTCCGGCTTGCCCCAAATGGATTCTACCTGCGTTTTGGACATTCCCAACCTGATAGATTCTGTCCCGAGGGGGTGTTTAACCATCTCTTCGGGATCCGCGATCTCTAACGTAGAGCAGCCGTATAGAACGACAGCCGATAATAATATCGATAAAATCATGGATTTCAAACGTCCGGGGCTCCTTATCAGCATCTCTTTTTTTCCTCCGGTAGGCTATATATAATATCACACAAAAACTTTAGCATGATGTCCTTCTTCCCTTCCTCGATGTCGATAAATTCAATGCCGACATCTGACGGGGAGTTATCTTCCAGGGAGAGCTTTTTATTCCATATGATCTTTCCTCTGGCTTTCAGCGAAGTATCCGCATCCGGTATATTTAGCTGCAATTCTATCAGATCCGATCTTTTTAACCCCTTATCATGCGTCTCAAACCTTATCCCATCCGCGGAGATGTCTTTGGCTATGATACTGCGGGTTTTCCCGTCCAATCTGCCTGAATATGATATATTCAAAGGGGCTTTAAGACGTAAGTATTTCCGCTTTTCTATGATCTCACGCGGAGCCTTCCTCATAACTAGCTTCTCCTGTTTGGGATATGACTATATCATATACGCTGATTACCGTCAAATAAAAAACTACGATTTTACGGCGGCGTCGGCCTGCTCGGCCTGCTCAGGCATTTTATGAGGTTCGGGAGGCGCTTCCTGGAGGTTGACATCAAGCCATGCTTTTATGTTTTTCAGCGGTTCTTTTGATATTTCATAATGCATTCTGTGAACGCCGTCATTAACCAGCTTTCCCAGAAAATGGCCCAGATAGCTATAATATGCGGTCGTCGTTGGATTCCCAGCCTGGCCCAGGGCAGCTTCCAGCCGCGAGATCGTATCTTCGGGAACGTCCTCATCGTCTTTACTCTGCATTATCAAAACAGGGCCATTAATTTTTTTAACGATCTCGATCGGATCCTCCTGCATGCTCTCTTTCATATTCTTTACGAAACACTTCTTGCCGAATATGTATATCCAATTATGGCGGGCATCGCGCACTCTTTCTCTTCCTTCGCGGATCGACTTGACCACTGTTTTCAAATATTTATCGGTCCACTTCTCTTTTGCGCCTTTGGTTTTAATCGCTTTCAACATATCGTCTTCCGAGGCAGGTCCCAGTACGGGCGCAATCAGGATCATTGCTCTAGCGTTCTTTTTTCCTGACAGGGCTTTCATTGCGTAATAAGCCCCTTCCGCATGAGTGATTATGCCTGTGCGTTTTGGATCGACTTCTTTCTGCTCGGCCATGAATCCTAAGGCCGCACTCACATCCTCAGACAGGTCGCCGGCCGTCGAAGCCGAAGAACTGCCTTCGCTTAAACCGATACCTCTTTTGTCAAAGTTGAGTACGCAAAAGCCGTTTTTTGCAAGATAATCTGCGATCCCGGTAAATAGTCCCTGGTATCGACGATCCTGAGGGCCATCGCCGCCTACCAGAAGCAGGGCCGGATGCGCTCCTTCTGCTTTTGGCGCTGTAAACGTTCCGGATAATTGGATAGTCTTATTCTTAAAAGACACCGCCCGCTGAGTGTATGCGTCGTCTGCCAGGACGTATTCCTCGGCCTTTAATGTCTTGGCGGAGAACCTCCGGGTTATCTTCAGCCCTATTTTCGGTATCTCCAGCCTCATAATGCTTTTATCCGATTTCGCAATCCATAAGTTTCCTTGAGGATAATTTCTTATTTTCAGGATAAGGTTCTCTGTCTTTATCCTGCGCCTGTCTATCTTCAAATACTCATCTTTAATGGAAGTAAGCGTAACAAACCTTTGCATGGGAGGCAGCGACGGATCGGAGAAGATAGTGATAGTGTTAAATCCTTGCGACCTGCCGCGCCTGAAGTTGTAGTTCTCGATCAGCGGCATATATGTCACGGGAGAATCGTCTTCGAAGACAAAGGTCTCTTTTTTTATCGGGATGTTCTCCAGACATGCGAATTTAGAATAAAATGAGGCTACGAACGATAAGGACCCGTTCACGTTCTCCAGATGGGCGGTTTCAACAGATTTGTTGCCGTAACCTTCCCTGGAGTAGCTTTCTAAATTGTATTGCCTATCCAGTGTAAGTTTGGATTTGAACTCGGTAAGCGCGGGGAAAAAGGGTGTCTCCATTACGGATTTATATATAAGTTTGTCATCCGTTAAAAACTTATCTATTCTTATGGTTCCTATATCACGCCCCTCAAGATTTACCGCGTAATAGTATATCTTGTGTTTCTCCCTGTCCAGATATATGAAGGATGATATAAAGAGAAGGATGCTCACCATTAGCAGAACGGATACTATGAAATAAATGGTTTTCATCGTATTAAAACTCTATGGAAAGGATCTCGGAGGCAAGCCTGCCGGCCCACCTGCCTGATCCTTCAGTTGGTCCGGACTCAGCTTTCAATTCGGAAGCTATTTCGCCCGGACAATTGTTCAATATCTTTTTAAAAGGCATTGTCTCATTCGGCCTGATCGGGATCTCGGACCGGCCGTACAAATAAGGCATTGCTGCCTGTGTCAGGTTTGAATCGCCGAGAGACGGTTTATTGGGATGGAAGGTTACCTCGTATATTACGGCGCCGTCTTCGTCGAGTAGTTTAACTTTTATGAGTAAACCGGTTACAACCCTATTGCCTTTGTTTTTTAAGACTCCTTCGATAATAGGGTTTCCTTTTAGCGGCCCGCTATTTTCCATCTTGGCGTTCAATTTTGATATATCTATGAACTTTGCGTAAAATCTGGCATTGATCTTCTCGAGCTCGTAAATATAAGATAGCCTGAATTCCTCGCTCTTGATCTCCTGGTAAACTATGTAGCCTACCAGCGTAAGGACTAGAACGCAAAATATCACAAAGCTGGAGACGAACGCAACTATCAGGCTCTTTTTCTTTATTATCATGGTTTAATGCCCGCTTTCGAGATCTTCTTCTTATATAGCTCCCGTATAGAGCCAAATATATCTATATAAGGCTTGCTCCGGTAGTCAGGATAAGTCCATGGCCAGGGGTTGTACCTCCTGTCTTTATAGAACAATGTGATCTCCGCGAAGATGCCTCTGTTGAGATATATCCTGTGTGAATAGTCCTTTGTGGAAAATAATATAAGTTTGGAAAGGGTCAGGTATCCGGGATCGATATTTACCGTTCTATTACCGTCCACTAAGAACCGTTTTTCCAATTTATTGGTCTCTATCTTTGCGTCCCATATGTTCTTGAGGCCGACGGGTTTTTCGAAACTCACGAATTTTCTTTTTAAACCCTCCCCCATCTCATCTTTGTAATACTCTGTATGCGTGAAATCGAGGATCCCGCTTTCAAAGTCTATCCTCCCGTAGGTCCTACCCAGTCTTTTTTCGACTTTGTGGAAGATGGATACGTCTTTTGAGAGAAGCCCGACTATGAGATTGACTTTGTCTTGGCTGCGCAGAGCGCCCATATTCAGGCCGGGGTCTCGCCTGGATTGAAGACTATGGAACGGATATAATCTCTGAAGTTGCTGCCGGGAGCCTCTTTCACTATACGAAATCTGATCCCCGCGTGGAACAACCTCTTCCCGGTCGGGTCTTTCTCCGGGGACTCTTCGGACCATACGACTATTCCTTCTACCACAGGCGCATCTTGTTGATGCGGCATAATTATCCTGATATTTAACTTAGTTTCTTTGAAAAGTTTTTTGTCGAGCTGGAGCTTTATGCCGCCTTCGGATATATCGACGGTCGTGCCATTCGCGTTCGACCCCGGCTCTTTTATTATAGTATACACAACCTCGAGGTTCTTCTTGAACCGTACGTGCTTTCGTCTTTCGTCTCCGTCCCAGTATTCCTTTACGACTGCGTGGGGAAGACGGTTCTTTATTGTGATGATGTCGCTTCTGTATAACATATAAAATATAGCTGCCAGCAATATTATGAACATTAATTCAATGGCTAAGATCATCTGTGGTTTCCTTTACGCTTTTAAAGCTACCCCTTTTTTGCTATATAGTTCGAGATGGCTTCCCTGTTCTTCTGAGAGAGGTTTTCGAAAAAAATAGCGACATCATGGTGTTTGGTAACTCCATCGATTATAACCGGGTGGCCCCTTACTACTACACCCTCCACCTCAATTACGCTCTTAACGTCCTTGTCGTTTTTGGACGGATCGGGGAGCATCAGCATAAGTTTGACCCTTGACATAATCGGTACCTCCCTGTCGACTTTGCAGTATATGCCGGACGCGCTTATGTTAAGCGTATGCGTCATGGTGTCGTAATCACCAAGATTTAATTTTAACGTGAGGGCATCGTCGTTGATGCGGGGAAAGGATCTCCTGTCTTCTTTTGTCATCTATATATAACTCCTTATTTAGTGTTCCTATCCGGGCGGCCAGACAAACTTTCTGCCGCCCAACAGATGCAGGTGTATATGAAAGACATCCTGGCCTGCGTCCTTATTGCAATTCAATACAATCCTGTATCCGGATTCATGGATATTTTTTTCTTTAGCGATATTCTTTGCCGTAAGGACCAGCCTGCCTATCAGGTGTATGTTGTCATCGTCAAGATCGGATACCTTGTCTATGTGGTATTTAGGTATCACAAGTATGTGGACCGGAGCCTGAGGCTTTATATCCTCGAACGCAATCACCATATTGTCTTCAAATACTATTTTTGCCGGTACCTCTTTATTAGCTATTTTGCAGAATAAACATGAGCCAGGTGCCATATCATAACCTCTCAAGCGTATAGCTTAAGCTTCCTAATCCGCTTTCCTCAGCATATCTCAGCTGGCTCATCCAATCGGTTCCAGGAAAGGCCCGCCTTAAGATATCTTTGCCGGTTCGTTGATTAATAAGGTCTACACACGCCTTATCGATGCTTACCGGATCGGTCGACGCCACTATCCCGAGATCGTCAATCACCCTGTCTTCGTCTTTAGCAAGGCAGTCGCAGTCTTTGGTAACGTTGATAAGAAAAGATATGTATCCGACTTTTCCGCTGACGGCCTTGACTACACCATGCGCATATTCTACCATCTTTTCCTGCAGATTTTCAAGGGTTTCGCTCCATTTTATGTCGATAGCTTTCGTGCGGCACACAACTGCGCATTCCCCGCAGCCCTTGCAGGACGCTTCCGATATTCTGACTTTCCTTTTTTCCAGCGTTATGCACGACGCCGGACAATACTTTACGCATTGCCCGCACCCTATGCAAAGATCCGGCTTGATTTCAGGAACGACCCCGCAATGCTGCTCATATTTACCCCGTCTCGATGCGCATCCCATGCCCAGGTTCTTTATGGCTCCTCCAAGACAGGTCAACATATGTCCGGTAACGTGCGTCAGCGCAAGCAGACTATCGCAGTCAGCAATGTCGGAGGCTATCTTCACTTTATCGAAATGTTTTTTAGAAACGGCTATCTCTGTGAAATTTTTTCCTAATAGACCGTCGGCTATCAATACCGGAACGCCTACATTGTTGATATTATATCCATGCTTATCAGCGAGCTTTAGATGGTCTACTGAATTTGTCCGCAAGCCGCCTTTGTATATAACATTCGCATCGGTAAGGAAGACGTTCTTGGTCCTATCCTTTACAGCCCGCACCGCCTCTCTTACCCATTGATGCCTTATATGACCCTTATTGCCTTCTTCACCGAAGTGCAGTTTTATGCCTGTGAAATCGTCCTTGCCGATCATGCCCAGCACTCCGCTTGCGTCAATAAGAGATGCCAGTTTCTCTGAGACCGACTCTATTGTATCGTCATTACCGGCGCTTATGTAATAGACCTTACTTGGCATAGATCGCCGCCTTTTCGGTAAGCACAGTGAAGCCTTTCTTCAATAGAAGGGCGGCAAAGACGCCGTTACCTTTCTTTAAAACACGCCTGAAAGTCCCGTCGTAAATACGGCCGTATCCGCAAGAAGGGCTGTTCGACTTAAGTATCGCTTTTTTTATCCCGTGACGATCAGCGAGGGCAAGCGCTGTTCTCGCCCCTTTCAGGTAATAGCCGGAGACGTCTTCACCGGAAACAGCGGCTACTTTCGCTTTTTTCATCAGAACTTCCTCACCGCCTTTGCTCATTATTTCAGCATTCTCGCGCGGTGTAGGCAGCCCTCCCAGGACCTCCGGGCATACGGGAATAGCCCGCCCATTTTCCACCAGCGCCTTTATCGATCTTCTAAGTTTGCCCTCTCCCTTGTATGTGCAATTTATCCCGGCAAGGCACGCGCTTACTATGAATTTGTAACGGACGTCTTTCTTAATAACATGTTTGCGTGCGGTCATTTTGCTGAAAATCCGTAAAAACCTATCTTTTTACCGAGGTCCCAGTATTCGCCCTGGTTGTAAACGAACGGTTGTATCCTGGCGTAATCGAAATGTCCGTCCATATCAATCGCCTCGGTATCGGCATGGATGGCCAATACCTCGCCTATGAACATATCATGCGCGCCGAGTTTTACAATGTCCTTGACGACGCACTCGATGTTGACCGGGCACTCCTGTATCATGGGCGAGCGCACCTTCGCGGACGCTACCCTGGTAAAGCCGAACTCTTTGAATTTATCAATTTCTTTCCCTGATCGAAGCCCGCATTGATCAACTTTGTCGATCAAGGACTTGGTAGGTATGTTCATTACAAAATCGCCCGTACTCTTGATCATTTTGTAAGAATGTCTGGAGGGTCGTATGGAAGCGGCCACGCTCGGCGGCTCTGAACATATTATGCCGCACCAGGCTATTGTTATTATGTTGGCTCTCTCGCAATCTTTTTCTATGCAGCTTATCAGGACAACAGGAATGGGGAACAGGCCTGTGCCGGTAGGGATATCCGATTTTGGCATTTTGCTCTTTATGACTATTTGATAGTTACTACGCTGCTTCCTTAGGGCCTTCTTCCGGATTTTCCGCTTTTTTCAAAGTTGACTTAAAGCAACGTTTGGAACAGTAGAATTTTTCGTTCCTGTAGTACCACTGTTTATGTTTTATGGACTTGTTGCAGGCTGCGCAGTTCGCCGGCTTCTCTTTTTTAACTTCCGTTTTCTTCGGCGCCTCTGGGGTTTTGGCAGGCGCTTCTGCTGCTTTTGCTTGAGGTGCTTGCGGAGAAACCTGCGGCTTCTCTGCTTTCGGCGTTTCCGTCTTCGGTGCCTCTGTCTTCATTTCCTCTTTCACTTTTATTTTTTCTTCTTTCTTCTCTTCAGCCATATTTCACCGTTATTAGTTTGTCCTTTATTTTATTCTCCATCCAGGAGCCTGAGCCATTGCAAGTATATAAATTCCAGCAACCTGCTTCTATCGAGATTATCTATCTTCTTAAATTTGACACCGGTCTCATAGAAGTTGCCGCGGTGATCGTTCTTTTGCCACGCAACTTCACAATTCGCAAAAATAGGGACATTGTCCCCGGGGACATCTACAGAAAGATTCAACTCCTCCCCTTCGCAAAGCTCTTTATCCACGAGGATGAGGGCGCCTTCCTTGGATATGTTCTTTACCTTATAGGAAGCCTTTCTTTTATCCTTAATGAATTCACACAGAGCGTTGAGCGCCGTTTCAAATCGTAAAAACCGTCTTCTCTCGGTCACTTATACCTCGCTTTATTGTTTATTATAGTATCTATCGGCTTGCTTAGCAATAGAAATGTTCTTTATATCGCTATAAAAAATAAGGGGATAAAAATTTCTTTCTATCCCCTTATTTACCATCCTATTAACGGATAGTTGTTATTTGCTCTTGAACACAAATTCTGGCTCAATAACCGGCGTATAGCCTTCCGGAATCGGGAACGGGAATGTGACTGTCTCGTACACTCCTGCTCCTGTCCTGACGATGGTCATCCCAACGCCTTTCGCTAGACCGATTGTGATACCAGAGAGAGGATTGTCTTCTACGCTGGTGTCGTATATGTTTTTAGGAAGCTCGATCCACCCTGTGACTATATTCGCGAGTCCCCTGTAGATCTTCTTACCGGGATCTTGCGCATAGCTTGATGTCGCTATATTCAGAATCATAAATATAGCTACACATATTATTATACCCTTTAATAGATTTTTCATTTTATAAATTCACCCCCCTTCATTCTGTAATTTGTTCAAAGTATAACACATGAAAGCAGGTTTGTCAAGGCTTGAAGGCTATTTCCGCCTCTGGTTCTTCAGGATCTCTTCGACTATCTCGGTTATCTTTTCCCTGTCTTCAGGCCGGATATCGATAAATTCAACGCCTGTGTCATACAGATATGAGCCTTTCTTTGAGGAAGACTTTTTTACCACCCACACTACGGTCCCTCCGCACTTTATCGGCGGATGGCTTTCGTCGAGGAACAATTCAAGGTCAACGCCCTGGAATAATCCAAGGTCTTCCTTGACGATTACGCATATTCCGCCTGCCCCTATGTTCTCGGTCTGTGTCGAGAGCGTCTTTGAGGTCAGCCTCTTCTTAATAGTGATCAGGCATTTATAGTTTGCTCTCGGAAATTTTCTTCTATTTATTCCGTCCCACATATTTATTCTCCTTACTAGCGCACCTGGTAACCGCTGTGAGCAAAGTATATCATAGTAAGCGCGGAAAATGCAAGAAAAAATTAACTTTTATTTGCAAGACCGCGTATATGCGTGTATAATTATTGTATAAAATAACACAAAAGGTATTAATGTATAAAGAATTCTTTGGACTGAAAGAAAAGCCTTTTAATGTAACCAGCGACCCGAATTTTCTATTTTTGAGCCGTGTCCACAAGGAGGCCTTTTCGCATCTTCTTTACGGGATAAAAGAACGAAAAGGGTTCCTTGAGATCACCGGAGAGGTAGGCGCGGGCAAGACGACTCTATGCCGAGCCCTCTTAAGTCAGCTTGACAGGAACACTAAGAGCGCGTTCGTTTTCAACTCCACCCTTCCCGAACTTCAGCTGTTGAGATGTATCCTTGAGGATTTTGGTATATTCGTCGAAAGGAACAACAAGGTATCTTTACTGCGGCAGCTGAATAACTTCCTGATAGCCGAGCTCTCAAAGGGAAATAACGTCATACTCATAATCGACGAGGCGCAGAATCTGAAGACTTCCGTGTTGGAAGAGATCCGAATGCTCTCAAACCTCGAGACCGACAAGGAAAAGCTATTCCAGATAATACTTGTAGGCCAGCCTGAACTGCAAAATAAGATAAATTCGCCGAGGCTTACGCAATTGAAACAGCGGATAGCGGTCAGGTTCCACATAACGGCGCTTGAAAAAGATGAAGTGAGCGAATATATATATCATAGGCTGTCTGTCGCAGGCTCCAATGGACAGATACGCTTCCCCGAAGACGCGCTGGATAGGATCTTCGGTTTTTCGGGAGGGATACCGCGCCTCATCAATATGGTATGCGATAAATCTCTCTTGGCGGCCTATGCGATGGAGGCCAGGGATATATCCCTACCTATAGTCGACCGCAGCATACAAGAATTAGAAGGAGTGATAAAGAGATGAGCATAATACAGGATGCCTTAAAAAAAGTCGAGAATAAGACGTCAATGGTGAAAACCGTCCAACCGGCTAAGCTGACGGATCCGGTAAGGAATGAATTTAAAACAGCGCCGGTTTTTCAAGAAACCGGGAAACCCTATATTCAAAAGGGCAAATCCCCGGGCAGGGGCAAGTCCATGCACACGTTTTTCCTGATAGCGGCGTTTGTATTGTTGATCGGCGCCTCACTTGCGCAGTTTCCGTGGGAAGCGCGCGAAAAAGGTGTCGCCTCTCCGGGCATTGAACTCATTGCCGAACCGTTCAGTAAGGTGGACTTGCCCCCCATATCTAAGACATACAATAAGACGCAGAGCATACCGACATTCCTCCACAATGAAGCAGGCCGGCTTCCGGGTTTTGTGCTTAACGGCATAATGGAGTTGACCGATGGCCCCAAGGCGGTAATTAACAACCTGATCGTCGCCGTAGGTGATACTGTAGACGGAGCGGTGGTATCGAAGATAGATAGGAAGAACGTGGTGCTCAAAGTCAGCGACTCAGAGATAAATCTGGATATGAAGTAAGGACGGGCTCAAACTTTCGCCCGGCATGCCTCGTGGATGTTCCTGATCTCGGCTGGTACCCTTACCGGCCTGGAGGATTTGTTCGTGAAGACGTGAACGGAATCACCGGCAGCTATCATCTTTTCCCCGACGAATAATTTATACTCGAATTTCATGCTGGAATTATTCATCTCTGAGACGCCTGACTGTATTGTGACTACATCGTCGTATTTTGCGCTCGCCTTGTATCTGCACCTGGCCTCCGCTACCATCATGAATATGCCTTGATCTTCCAGCTTACTATACGATATGCCTAGCGAGCGCAGGTATTCGGTCCTCGCTATCTCGAACCACACGAAATAGTTCGCGTAGTATACGACCCCCATATTATCAGTTTCCTGGTATCTGACCCGGACCTGAGTTTCAAAGGATTTCATATATTATAATGACAACTCCAATTTGTGGATCCTGAATCCGCCGACTTCCAGCTTCTCTGTTTCTTTGAACCCCTTCTTTAAACAGAGCTTCATTGCGTCCGCCATCCTGTCCGTGCACCTGAAATAGATGCTCTTATATCCGTTCTGCCTGCAAAAATCTATCGCGCTGGATAGAAGCTGGGTGCCATAACCGAGTTTCCTGCGTTTCGGGTCTACGAACAGCCTCCGGAGGAGCGCTTCGTCTTTGGACTCCTGTTTTATACCCACAGTACCTACGACTTCTCCGCCGTCGTCGATGACGAAGAAGGAATCTCTCTCGCCGCCGTACGTCTCCCCTATCCTCTCCAGGTCGCTGTCAGAATAAGCAGATTTATCAAATGGATATTCTTTAGCCAGGATCGTCAGTATCAGGTCTTTGACGCCCTTAGCGTCCTCTTTCGTGAACTGCCTTAAAAGATGTGGCATATTATGTCTCCTGTCTTTTTATGGTATAGGAAAGTATAAAACTTTCCTAAACCACTGAAACTTCATAAGGAAAGTTCTGAATCCGCCTTCGGCGGGATGAAGTTTCTTGTGATATTAACGAGAATGCCTCTCTGCCGGGGCCCGTCGAATTCGCAAAAGAAGATACCCTGCCAGGTTCCGAGCTTAAGCTTGCCGTCTTCGACAAAGACGGTCTTATCGGTCCCGACTATAGTAGATTTGATATGCGCTGCGGAATTGCCTTCGGAGTGCTCGTAGTTGCCGTCGAGAGGCGCCGCTTTTTCCAGGCCGCTTAGTATGTCGCGTTTTACGCTGGGGTCGGCGTTCTCATTAATGGTAAGGCCCGCTGTAGTGTGAGGGACAAATATCTGGCACGTGCCGCTATTTGTCTTCGATCTCTTGAGAGCAGCCTCCACCACGGGTGTTATGTCGATCATTTCCGTCCTCATCTTTGTGGTGATAGGTATATTGATGATCATCTGTCCGAAAACATGGATTCTACCGCTTCTTTGATTGCCCTGTAGGGCACATTATCTACGGCTACGGCCCTGCCTATCTTTACCGGCAGGACGAACCTGTTGCGAGCGCCTGAAAATTTTTTGTCATGCAGCTGGGACTCATATATATCGGAAAACCTCAGACCCTTCACGGTTGTCGGCAAGCCGCAAGCCTTAATGAGACGCTCGATGCGCATTACGCTTTCAGGGTCTATCTTTCCAAGTCTCATGGATATTCTTGAGGCCGCTATCATGCCGAGACCTACGGCTTCGCCGTGGTTGTATCTGCCCGAGTACCGAGATGCTGCCTCTATCGCATGCCCTATCGTGTGACCGTAGTTAAGGAGCGCGCGGGAGCCTTTCCTATCGAACTCGTCTTCTTCCACTATGCGCGCCTTGATCAGGCTTGAGCGCGAAATTATACGTTCAAGCGCTGCCCTTTCTCCGCGGAGTATTTTACCGTGGGAAGATTCTATGAAGCGAAAGAGCCCTCCGTCTTTGATCACTCCGTATTTTATTACCTCTGCCAGTCCGTTCCTGATCTGCCGCCTTGAAAGCGACCTCAATAAAGAGATATCAGAGAGGACTATCTTAGGCTGATAAAACGCTCCGACGAGATTTTTCGCGACGCTCAAGTCCACAGCCGTTTTTCCGCCGATTGCGGAATCGACCTGCGCTAATAACGTTGTCGGAATCTGGACGAAAGGCACTCCCCGCTTATATACAGCCGCGACGAATCCGGCCAGGTCCCCTATTACACCTCCGCCGAAAGCTATTATCGATATCTCTTTACGTCTGTCGTAAGAGGCGATCCTGGCAATGAGATCCACTGCTACGCTGGCATCCTTAGCCCGTTCAGAGTCAGGTACCGTCTCGAGTCTTACTGTAAACGCTTTGTTCACAAGCGATCGCTTAAGTTTCCGCCCATGCAGGTTAAGGAGTTTTCTGTTGGATATTATTACAACGTCTTTCCCTATGCCCTTCAGATCCAATAAAGCGCCGGACCGGCCGATCAAATTCCAGCCTATAATAATATCGTAAGATCTATCTTTCAGGCTGACGCTTACCCTGCGCACTATTTCTTCTCTCCTGTCCCGGCTTTCCCGGTGTCCTTTGCTACCGCACCCTTGGCTGGAGCAGCTGTCTTTGCGGCTCCTGCTGCCGGCGCTGCGGTTCCTTCTGCGCCTTCTGTTTCAGCGGCGGCTGCCTTCTCTTTCTTTATCTTAAATTTCACTACTTTGACTTTTTGCAGTCCAAACACAGAATCCTTATCTTTCCAATCTTCTTTCTCTTTTAGTATCTTGATACGCTCATAACGTTTCAAGACGGACCTGTGCTGCCTATCCTTTCCCTCACCATGCAGACTTGGATGTTGCGACATTGTTTACCCCCGATTTGCTGTAGTCTCACTCGTGCAAATCGTCCCGAGGAGTTTCCATCTCACTTCGGTGACGAGGGACTACATTTATGAAATTTACTGCCTATAGTTGCTTTAAATACGCGTCCTTGAATTGACGCCTTACTTTGATCAGGTCCTGTTTTGCCTGGACGCTGATTGCCGACTGGTATGATCCCGTCCGCACTTGAAAATATTTTCCCGAGGGGACTATATATGCGCTGATCCCCTCTTTTCTTAAACGCTCCACTTCCTGCATCGCCGTATCGCGCCTCGTCAGCGTAACCGCTATTATGGTGTATGGTTTCACGACAGCTTGTGCCTTTGGCTGCCTTGCCGCGGCATTGACCGCAAGGCTCTTTCTGCCGGCGGCAGTGCTTAGGTTTTGCGGCGGCGGAACAGATGTTGAACCTCGCGTTAATTTCACGGTGCGCACATGCGGTTCCGCAACGGACACGGCTGCTTTTGCCCTACATTCTGAATAGGCCGCGGTTTTAGGACCCTTTATCGATTTACCGGCCTCGACCCCCAGCGCATAGACCACGACCATTGCCATGATAATGCCTATGGCAATAAACACGGTCTTTTCTAGTGTGAGGGTAAATACAAATTTCCTCTCAAGATCGGTTTTTTGGAATATTCGGCCAAACCCCGGAAACGACCTTTTAGGCTTATCTAACTCAAAAAACTCTTTTTGCTGATTATCTTCTTCCATAATAAATTATCTTATTATAACATATATGCATCATTAAATCAATTCTGTCCTCTACCTGGAGATCGTATTAATATTAAGCCTGAATAATTTACTTGAGATGTTTATTGACGGGGATTTGTAGTCGCCCGACAGTCTAACGGCAAGACTTTTCCAGCCGTCCTTTTCATCGGTCAGCAGGGCGCCGGTTAATTCCCGGGGTATCTTCTCGAGCGGCTTTCCTCCAAAGAACACCTTTATGTCAATATTGATCGCATTGTCATAATCAACACTCCCCGAAACTTCGAATTTTATCTCGTCGCTCGTTGCGGAAAAATTCTCTATATCGACACCGTCTTTGCGCGACCGGACTTTACCGCTTATCTCCTGATATGACCATCGGCTATCGAATGGAATAGCTATCAGGCCCTCCAGGCTGTCGAACGACGCAAGTTTTCCGGGTGATCGGTTTGTAAAATTAACGTCTTTTAAACGGAAGATTGCTCCTCCGCCTTTAGCAGGGAATCCGCGCCACAACGGCGTTATCCTAGCGTCTTTTGAGGATATTCCTATGCCTGTCTTCCTGTCGGCGGCGTTAAGGCTGCCGAATGCGAACTTGCCTGATGAGACGCTTAAGGACGTATATGAAATGTCCAAATTATTAGCTTTTGAGAATATGTAGACGGCCAATGGACCGAAAAATATATAGACTGTTATAGCTATCGTAACCATTATAGCGGCAAAACAGACAGCTCTATTTAGTATACACATAGCACTTTATCCCCAGCATATAGGATCGAAATCGCACATCCCGCATTTTTTATCGTCCCGCATGACCAGCTTCTCAAACCGCAGGCCCCGGATGTCTCCCGCTGCTTGCTTGATGAGCTCTTCGAGGGAATCCACCATTTCGTCCGAAATGGCCACCGACTTTGTGACATAGTCGCCTTTTTTATAACCCTGTGCTTTCAACGGCGTCGAGACCGGTTCTATGAATACGAGGGCTCCATGGCTTACATGCATGCCCCTTGATTCTTTTTTATCTCTTTCGAAAAGCAGTTTATAGCATACGAGCTGTCTTAAATAACCATCGCACTCGGGATCTGAGGGGTCACGCGACTTTTCTATGTCGCGAAGGTGATTATCGGGTTTTCCCGTCTTATAATCGAGTATTCTCACTAATCCGGCTTTTTTGTCTTCGGGCTCGACCTTATCGTATTTACCGGTAAATATTATGTTATCCCCGACTGTTATGAGCAGCTTCTTCTCGAGCCCTATCGGCATAACGGGATCCTTTGAAGCGATCTCGAACCAGCCTTTGAGAGTATCGGACTTGTTTAAACAGTCGCGCTCCATAACCTCGTCGACACCCTGAAAAGAAAGTTCGCTCTTGAAACATTCCAGAAAGAAAGAAAAGTTCGGAAATTTTCTATTCTTCATGAATGCTTTATAGGTATCTTCCAGGGCCTTGTGGACGCAATTCCCGAATACCAGGCTCTTCTTCTTCGGGCCGGGGAGCTTTAATACGTCATTGTATAAGAATTTTCGCCTGCATGTCATATATGTATTGAGCCTTGTCGGATTCAATGTCAAGTTCCCGATCATGTCCTTCAGAACCTCTTCGGTCCCGACAAAAGGATCGTTAAGGTCCGTGGTCTCCAGCGATTTTTCGAGGAGTTCCTCTTCCTTGACATTCTCGGGAGATTCCTGCGCTATGTCCAAAGCGCTTAAATAGCGGCTGGGAACCGCGTCCTCCGTCGGGCTGGCTGTGAATATCAGACGCGACTTTGCCCTGGTAACCGCCACATAGAAGAGCCTGGTCTCATCCTGTAAAGCAAGCTCTTTAAGTTTCTCCTTCCCCCGCACCTCCTCTTTAGATTTAAAAAGATCGGACGGAAGTATGATCATATCGGGACGCGGCCTGGAAGGCCAATTCTTATTGTGCAGGCAGAACGGTATTATGACGGAATTGA
This sequence comes from Candidatus Omnitrophota bacterium, assembly GCA_041648975.1. Classification (NCBI taxonomy): domain Bacteria; kingdom Pseudomonadati; phylum Candidatus Omnitrophota; species Candidatus Omnitrophota bacterium. Next base: position 23,686 of record JBAZNZ010000008.1, read on the forward strand.
ATTCCAGTCCTTTTGAGCCGTGCGCAGTATAGACCCTGACGCCGGCCTGAGTTAAGGTCACGAGATTACCCTGAACGGCAAGGCCGTGCTCTTTCCGAGTCTTCATCTCAAGCATGAAGTCATCCAGCCTTATCGCGGGGTTTGCCACGTCGCTCGCCTTTACCATATTCACGAAAGAGGTGAGCCCTCTGAGCTGACGGATCTTAAGGATATCGTTACCGTCATATTCGGAAAGTATATGCTTGAATATACCGGCCTCTTTAACGAAATCCATCAATATCGTATGGACGGACCTCGTGCGCGAATCTGTCAACAGCCTGTCTATTACACCAGCGGCATGCTTAAGCCTGTCCGACTCCTGGAATTTCAACTCTTTATCGTCCCTGGAGAAATATCTCAACAATTCTCCCAGAACGGTTACCCTCCCCTTTCCCTTCTTCGCGTTAATAGCGTTTACATGGCTTAAGAACGTCAGGACGTCCGAATGGGGTATGCGGAAATAGTCCGCCGTGAGGACCTTGTAAAGGGCAAGGTCCTTTAATCCGTGCTCTCCGGGGTCTATGTAGGCCAGGTCAAGGACATCGAGAAGCTGTTTGACGCGCTTTTCCCCGCTTATATCCTCTTTACCATCGGTAGCGTAAGGGATCCCGGCCTTTAAAAAAGCGTCTATTATCTTGAGTATATCACTCCGCTTCCTTACGAGGATGGCTATATTATTGTAAGGATGGGCTCGCTCTTCTTCCGGCAGATTCCGGTCGGCTTCGATATGATCCTTCAGCTCCCGGACCTTGTCTACGATATACAGCAGTTCTTCTTCGGAGGTTGTGAATTCCCTGAATAATATCTCTGTGTTTCGGTAATCCTTTTTTGCTTGCAGGGTCTTTTCACCCATACGTTCCGCGTGGGGTATAAGGTTAATTATCCTGCCGGATATATTTATCAGCTCTTTGGATGATCGGTAATTTTCTTTAAGAGAAATTACCGAAATACCGGGAAACTGCTTGCATAAAAGCTTAAAATTACCTACGCTGGCGCCCTGGAACCTGTAGATGGACTGGTCATCGTCGCCGACGCAGGCAAGGTTCGATCCTTTTTTGCCGAAAAGGGTGAAAAGCAGTTTCAGCTGCGCGCCGTTCGTATCCTGGTACTCATCCACCATGATATATTTGTATTGGTCGCGGTACTCTTCGCGCAGGGCAGTCTCTTTCTTGAGTGCCTCTGTGGCAAATATTATCATATCGTCGAAGTCATACCTTCCGCGTTCATCGAATATATCTTTTGACTTGCCCGCTTTTAGCTCTTCGTACCTGGCGTAGACTATTGAGAACGCGCGCAGTCGTTTTACGTATTTATCATCGAGTTCCTTATACAGGCTCTTAGCGTCTTTCAGGTAATCGTCAAGTTCCCGCGGTGTTATGCCGTCTTTTTTCAGGTCTCCTATTTTATTCAGTATCTCCTTTAAATAAGTATACGGCGCCCTGAACGGGCGTATGTCATCTACGCCCTTTGTATTGTCAAGTATATACTCGATGACCCTCATCCGTTCGACGTCATCCATCTGTATCCTGTCCTCTACATAATTGGCGGCGTCTTCAGACTCCTGGATGATAGAGTTGGCGAAACTGTGGAAAGTGCCGACTTCGACATCATATCCCTGAGGGCCTATGACGGCGGCGAGGCGCTCCTTCATTGCCTTGGCGGCTGAATTTGTATATGTCAATATGAGGATATTCTCGGGCCTTGCCTTTCCGCTTTGCAGTATAGAGCCCGCCCTTACGGAAAGCAACTGTGTCTTTCCGGTGCCGGGGCCTGCCAGTACCAGCAAGGGGCCTTCAACAGCGTCAACGGCCGATCTTTGCAGCGGGTTCAATTGATTATAGAATTTAATATATTCTTTCATATATTCAAGGGGGTGTTTTTATCTTGCGGGCCTATTTTTTCTTAAGGAGCTTTTCTATCTGCGATATGAGCTTGCTGTCACGCGTGTAGCTGTAACCCGTAGTAGACGTTGCGCGATGAGCAACAAGGATATTTGATTTAACAAGGTCTTCGAGGGCGTCCTTTACCTTGGCGCGCTCACCTCCTACCCAGGTTGCCACTCCTCTTGGTGTATCTATAGAAGCCTGGTTTTCATGAAAAAACCTTATTATCTTTACGTGTGTCTCGGATTTGGCAATTTTATCGATATCCATCCCGCTCTTTCCTCCAGGTTTGAAGATCCTAATGTGTCCTGTATAACTCCTTTTCAAGCATCGACCTTATATCTTTTCTGTTCATGACTTTCAGGAATACATCCACTACTTTCGGATCGAATTGCGTACCGGAGTTTCTCCTTATTTCTCCTATGGCCTCGTCTATCGTTTTTGCTTTTCTGTAAGGTCTTTTTGTTATCATTGCCTCAAACGCGCTTACCAAAGCCATTATCCTCGCGCCAAGCGGTATCTGGTCCTTCCTTAATCCCTTGGGATAGCCGGAGCCGTCATAATGCTCGTGATGATATAATATTATCGGGACGACCGTTTTTAACGCCTTCATGTGCTTGATTATCTCGACCCCGACAATTGGATGCTCCTTAACTATCTCATACTCTTTGCCGGTAAGCTTCGTCGGTTTGGAAAGCACCTTGTCAGGCACTACTATCTCGCCGGCGTCGTGCAGGATGGCCGCGTATTCGAGGCTCTTCAGGTCTTCCCCTTCCAGATGCAGCTCCTGCCCCATACCGAGGGTTATCTTCAGGAATGACGCCTGTGGAACATAGGTGCCGGGCGCGCGCGTATCGAGCACTTTCGCCAGCGCTTTGATACTGCCCATCGTAAGTCTCTGCTGGTCCTTGTAAAGCTCCGCGTTCTTAATAGCGATTACCGCCTGTTCCGCCATGGTCGCCATTATTTCCTGGTCGAATGCGGTGAACGGTTTATTGTCGACTTTATCGTAAAGGGTTATAACCCCTATCACGTCCTCGTCTATTAATGGTGTTGCCAGATAGTTCTCGCCCCTTATGGGCCTTCCGAACTTCACCGCTTTGCCGGGAGCCCATTTTCCTACCCGGACCTTTTTTAAACGGGATTTCTTTTCTCTGAGATCTACCGTCGCTTTAGGCAGGAGCGTCCTTCTCTTCGCGTCGACCAGTTTTATAGAACACCTGTTCGCTCTCATGATCTGCAATGACAGCCTGGCGATCCGGGGAAGAAGCTCATTTAAATCCAGCGTAGAGCCTATAAGCCTGTGGACCGTGTGAACGGTGGATAGGGCAATGGCGCGAGGCCGTATTGTTTCATACAACTTTGACAGCTCAAGCTCCTTCTGGACTTCCCTTACGATCGTATCCGTGAATGCGGTAAAGACATCGAGCAATTGTTCTGAAACGTCCTTTTTTGCATAGCATACGCCTAAATAACCATACAGCCTATCGCCCTGTACGAGAGGATACACGAAACCGTGAAGGCCGTCGGCGCATTCGAACCTGGTTAGAACCCTCGTCTCCGAAGCCTTCTTGATTATGCACAAAATGGTATCAATGCATTTTTTCCTGTTGCCTGTATCGGATCTTTTGTAGCATTGGCAGTTGCCCTGGATAACCGTTTCCAGGTCGGAATATTTGGGATTTGGTTTTTCGACTAGCCACCAGGTAGTAGGTTTTATGATGCAGCCTATGCATTCCTCTTCCTTCTTCAGGCCCACGCTCCTTCTCAGCCTGTCGAAGAGCTCATTCTGGTATGTACTATCTCTATTTTCTTTCATCTGAGAGTTGATTATAGTGCTGTTTTTGACGCATGTCAATAGGCTTAAGGCGCATTGCCCGGTTCACACCCTCTCATACGGTTCGAAAAACTTCTTGTATTCGTCGAGCGCGTACCGATCCGTCATGCCCGCTATGTAATCGCAGATTACGCGGTGCTTATCTTCTTTTTTCAACCTGCTCTGTGTGGTCGGAGGAAGCTGCTCCGACTTATCGAGGTAGATATTGAAAAGGCTCGTGATAAACCTGTATGCTTTGCTCGACATCCTGACTACCCTGTAATGCTGATAAAGTTTCTCCATGAGAAAATCGCGGATCGCTTTTCTAAGCGGCTGCATCTGTTTTGACGAGGCAACCACCCTCTCGGGTATCTTTACAGTATCCTGCGGCTTCCGTATCTTGAACTTTTTAATATTGTATTCTGTCTGGTTCAGGACGTCCGTCACCTGGCAGTCGATGAGAGCGCGGATGATCTGGTATTTCCTTATCTCGTCCTTCAGATGCGGGTACATCTTCCTGACTTCCTTATCCTTTTCGGTCCATAGCCTGACCCGCCTTAAGTCCTCTTCCTTTACGAGGGCGCTCGTTATGCCGTCGTCGAGGTCGTGGTTGTCGTAAGCTATCTCGTCGGCGATGTCCACTACCTGTATCTCCAGTATCGGCGAACCCTTTGATTCAAATGGTATAATAGGCCGCGGCCTGTCATAAGGCGTCGAGTGTTTTATTATGCCTTCCCTCACTTCATAGGTAAGGTTTAGCCCGGGGAAATCAGGATACCTCTCTTCGAGATGATCCACTACCCGCAGCCCCTGAGCATTGTGGTCGAAGCCGCCGCGCTCTCTCATTATTTCATGAAGCGCGTCCTCGCCGGAATGGCCGAACGGCGTATGCCCGAGGTCATGCGCCAGGCTTATAGCCTCTACCAGGTCTTCGTTGAGACGAAGCGCGCGCGCAATGGATTTTGCGATCTGCGCGACCTCCAGGGTATGGGTCAGGCGCGTCCTGTAATAATCGCCTTCATGGTTCACAAATACCTGGGTTTTATATTCGAGGCGCCTGAAAGCGGTAGAATAGATTATCCTGTCCTTATCACGCTGATAGCAGGACCTGTATGGATGTTCTTCTTCCTTATAGTGCCTGCCTTTAGTAAGGCGGCTCTTCTGCGCGTAAGGCGACAGCAATTCTTCTTTCTTCTCAAGATCTCTTCGTTTCTGCATTTGACGGCCCCTTGCGAGCCCTATTTTGTGCGCAGCAATTTGAAGACTGCGTCAAGCGATTCCGATAATATCTTGGCGCCGGCTGTTACCGGCATGAAGTTGACGTCGCCTGTCCATCGCGGAACGATATGTATATGAAGATGCCCCGGAAATCCGGCCCCGGAGACCCTGCCTATGTTCATCCCGATATTAAGTCCATGCGGCTTCATCTTCTTATTTATGTTCGATGTGACCCTATTTACCAGCTTCATCAGGTCGAGCAGTTCCTCGCCGGACAGGCATTCCAGGCTCTTGACATGCCTTAGCGGCGCTACCATGACATGGCCGTTGTTGTAGGGGTAGATGTTTAGCATGGCAAAAGAATGGCTCGATCTGGCGATGATATGATATTTTTTGTCTTCGGCCTTCTTATCTATGCAAAAGACGCACTTTTTGTTCTTTTTGAGGTGCATATATTTACTTCTCCATGGCGCCCATAATCTATCCACGTCTATTCCCTTTATTTTTTAACAATAGTTTTCTCGTTCTCAAGCTTGGCACGCGCGTCCTCGAAGAACGGCTTAGCGAATTCCGTAGGCCATGTCCGTTCCTCGAATGACCGCTCGTTAACCGTCTTAAGGAATTTCTTAAAGTCTTCAATATAGCTTCCGTATATATGGAAGCTATCGCTTATATCTACGTATCTGCCTACGCGGACCTCAGCGCCCAGCCCCTTAGATATTTCTTCGGCGATGACCCGTTGAAGGTCTGTAAGCGCAAATATATTCATGAAGCTGGCTTTGTAGGCGTCCCTTGACCGCCAATGCGTATTCATGTTAAGCGCATATTTGCCGTCGGGAAGCTTCGTCAGCCGGCACCATATGCGTTGAAGGCACGGCGGGTCGTCGGTCAGCGGATCCGTTCCCGGATTCCATGTTATGCCCTGGGCCCTGCGTGAATACGGCGTCTGGATAAGCTTTTTAATGATGTAGTCGATCTGGTCAATGTCCATACCGTCCACTCTGAAGTTGGCCAGCCGCTGGTGGTATGTGTATGTCCATTTCCCTTCTTCAGGTTTTATCCAATAATCGTGTATGCCAAGGACGACCTCCTGGCGGTATATCTCAAGGTCTTCCAACCCGCCCGGGAAAGCCCTATGTATCCTCGGCTCGCTCATAGGCTCGGAGACGACCATTATCATTGTGCAATCCCGGCTCATCGGGTCGTCCGTTTTGTCGTATTCCGTCTTGATGTTCAGGCCGTCTTTCCAGGCAGCCATGACAGCTTTTTCCCACGCTTCCGGTAATGTTCGGCCCTCAACTTTTATTACAGGTATCTCATTTATCATGTCTACTCCTGAATTAAATGTAAAAGGCTTATACTTTTAGCTTTTGACTTTTTCCTCTTACCTTAATTTTATGATCTTGCCTTCTATCTTCTTGTCCGTTATTTCCAATATCCCGTAGGAATTCACTGTCGCAAAGACTTTGTCGGTCGGGCTTCCGGGATTGAAAAACAGGATGCCGTCTTTAACAAGATTTAAGGGTATGTGGGTATGGCCGAATACGATGGCATCTACATCGGTAAACTCTTTCTTAACTGCCTGCAACATATCGTTCGGCGCGCCATAACCGTGTATCAGGCCGATCTTGAATTTTCCGGCCTGTATCACCTCTTTTCGGTTCAATAGATCGCCAAGGTTCATGGCATCCATATTTCCGTACACCGCCGTCGTCTCTTTCATTCCTTTTAGTTTCAGGTAAAAATCCTTTTCGATGAAATCACCCGCATGTATGATCATGTCCGCTTCGGATATCGAATCATATATCTCTTTCGGCAGGTCTTGCGTTACCCGCGGAATGTGGGTATCCGACAGCACTACTATCCTCATAAAATGGCTATCCTTTTTTCGCCATAAAAATTCAACAACGTATTGGCGGTAGATGAATCCCATACGGATATCTTCAATTCCTTGGCGAGAAGTTTTGCGTTCTCGTCTATACCTTTCAGCGATATCATCACTTTATTGGATACTTTTAAACTAGACGACTTCACGTTCTTTATGTAATTTATAACGTCATTTTCGGTGATGTCATGCTCGTATGGCTGCACGATCCAAACGTTGCCCCTGAACGAACACGATATGTAAAGTTTGGAGTCGGGAAAAGTCCTTACTTCGACTCTGGTGAAATGAGGAAGCCGCACATTTTTCGCCTCGATCGTTACGAGCTCATTCCCGAACAGGTTGAAAAGCTCGGCTAGACGCTGGGGCACTCCCTTCTCTAATTCTTTCAGGAAATGGTCCAGACACTCCCTTATGTCGCCGGCAAACAGGGCCATCTTATCGAAGGCCCCGTCTACAAGCAGGTCTTTCCTTCTTTGGTAAACGTATTTCAACCAGAATTCGAGCATCGCATCGTCTATCCTGAAGAATACGCCGTTCTTTGAAATAAGTCCGAGCTCCGAAAGGAAATCGACGCCTTTAGATATGTCGGTCTTCTTCGCCTTAAGGGCATGGGCGATATCAGCCTGTTTATTGCGGCCGTTGGCGATAGCTACGAGGATAGATATATAGTTGTCCCTGTGCCGCGTGTCCAACAGATTCAGGATAAAATTGAGCAGATACTGGTGAATTATGCCGTTAGCATTATAAACGAGGTCGAGGATGGCGCCGCCCAGGACCTCCCTGTCAACATAGCTCGACATGCGTTCAAGCGCGAGATCTTTTGCGCGAGACGCTATTTTGTCCAGGTAGAAAGGATTTCCGTCGGTAAGCGTGATAAGGAACTTCTTTAGCGGGGGTTCAATGTCGACCCCGCCCAATTTCATATCGATGAATTCGCCTGACGTTCTCAAGTCAAAGTTGGCCACCCTGACCACTTCGAAATTACCGAACAATAACGACAGCTTCTCGGTTATGATCTTTTTGATGGCCCTGTTGCGTGAGCTCGATACTATATACATCGTATCTTTCTGCACCATGATAACCTTCCCGAAATTCAGGAAAGGATTTTTTATGCCCAGGAGCTCCAGGTTGTCGAATTCGTCCAGTATGACTATGCAGGATTGCCCGGATTCTTCTTTCATGACGGACGTCAGCCCCAAGAGACCCATGTACGCCTCATCGAGCTGACCGTGATCCGAATATGAATTTACATGTTTTATGGCAAGGCTTGTTTTTGGGAATACATCCCTCGCCCTTTCCAGAAGGGCATCCATTTCGACGGGCACATCTTCTCCGGCCTTGACCAGAGAGTTGTAGAGCATGGTCGCTATGAACTTATTCGAGAAGGACCTGAAGTTCTCTCTTACCACCTCGACATATACCGGCACGAAACCTTCTTCCTTTATCGTATGGAGGAAATGGAGTATTATGGAGGACTTTCCCGCCAGACTCTGGCCTGTGAGCGCTATATTCTGCCTGTACCCGTCTTTAAGGGCCCAGACACGCTTATTGAGCAGATCGAGTATCTCCTGTCGACCAAAAAATCTCTCGCCTATTGTCGGTTCACTGAACATGAAATAAGCTTTCTCCGCCGAAAGCGGATCCGCCAATATTTTTGGCGGAAGCATTCAGCTTTCAGCTGTCAGCGCTGATGACTGACAACTGATAGCTGAAAGCTATTTAACGCGGCAGATAATATGCCGGGTTTTGAGGTTCTCCGTCTTTGCGTATCTCGAAATGGAGGCAGGACTCCTGCGCCCGGCCCGTCCTGCCGACCCTTGCTATCACATAACCCTGCGTAACTTCATCTCCTACCTTTGACAGTATTTCTGAATTGTAGGAATAGACGGTCTGGTATCTGTCACCATGGTCCAATATCACCGTCTTCCCGAAACCTTTTAAATACGCGTCGCAGTATACGACCTTCCCGGCCCTCGAAGCAAGTATGCTTGTTCCTTCGCGAGCCTCAATGTCGACGCCTTTGTTTATGACCTTACCTATCTTTGCGCCAAACGGCGAAACAACACGGCCCCTTACGGGCCAGATAAACGTGTCTTTTGTGCTCGGTTTGTATACACTGGAGGCGCGTTCTTTAACGCGGCCGGGTATCAACAGCACCTGTCCTGTGCTGATCAATGTCGAACCCTGGAGCGAATTTGCGTGTAATAACGTTTTGAGATCTATGTCGTATACCCTGGATATACTCCAAAGAGTATCGCCGCTCTTGACCGTATATCTCAGCGCTCCGGTAGATACCGGCGCGGCGCTGGGAGTGTAATGAGCTACCGGAGCAGTAGCGCAACCCGATAAAAGCGCGATAAATAGAAGAATTAATGATATTTTTTTCATAAATAAAGGTTACTCTAGTAACATCAGCCCTTTCATATGTAGTCCCTCGTCAGCATATAGTCTAACTCCAACTTCCTCGGGATCAAATTTCGCTTGAGTTAAACTATGGCGAAATTTGGAGCGAGCGAGGGGAATCGCCCCTCCGCTCGTCATAGCCTCGCTTCGGGCGGCCAAATTGGCCTCGTCCGGAGGCCTCGGCACTTCCTCGGACATTAAGTCCTCGGTCGCTGTCGGGCATAGCCCTTTTCCTTCCGTAAGGTCGGCGCAATTTGGCGTTCGATTCCCTGCAGCTTTTGATACCATTCTTTTCATATGTAGTCCCTCGTCAGCATATAGTCTAACTCCAACTTCCTCGGGATCAAATTTCGCTTGAGTTAAACTATGGCGAAATTTGGAGCGAGCGAGGGGAATCGAACCCCCGTGACCAGCTTGGGAAGCTGGTATTCTACCATTGAACTACGCTCGCGTTTTGACACTGTTTTACTCTTTCAAAATTTCGTTATCTTTTCAAAATGCCTGTACCTGGCTACGATATCGGCAAACGATAGCTTAAGCAGTCTATCTACACTGAAATCCTCAACAGCGAAAGAAGCAAGCACGCTTCCGTATATTATGCTTTTACGAATACTGGGCTCGTCTATGCGCCTTGAGCGGCTCAAATAACCCATCATGCCTCCGGCGAATGTATCCCCCGCGCCTGTGGGGTCATACACGTCATCGAGGAGATATGCGGGAGCGATAAAATGAGAATTTTTAGAAAAGTAGATAACACCATGCTCACCCTTTTTTATGACGACCGCTTTCGGACCCATGGACACTAACTCCCTCGCGGCCCTCATCAGGCTCGAGCGGCCGGTGAACTGCCTGGCCTCGGCGTCGTTCAATAATAATATATCGACTTTTTTAACAACCTTTTCGAACGCCCGCTTCTTGTGCGTGATCCAGTAATTCATGGAATCGCAGGCAACCAGTCTCTGTCCGGACATCTGGCCTAAAACGCCGTATTGCAGTTCCGGGTCTATGTTGGCAAGAAAAAGTATCGGTGATTTTTTAAGGGTATCCGGGATCTCGGGCTTGAAATCCTTAAATACGTTCAGGCGCGTATATATCGTATGCGCTGTATTAAGGTCGAAATCGTAAACGCCTTTCCACCTGAAGGTCTTCCCGTCGACGGCATGGAGCCCTTCGATGCCTATGGACCTCTTCCTGAACAGGTCGAAATATTTTTTCGGGAAATCCCTGCCGACCGTAGCTATTATCCGGACTTTACAGAAAAAAGATGCTGCTACGGAAAAAAACGTTGCCGAGCCGCCCAGGGCCTCGTCCCTCTTGCCGAAAGGCGTCTTTACGGAATCGATGGCGACGGAACCTACGACTAAGATACTCATCTAAAGGCACCTTTCCGACATCTTTATCGAACAATACTCGCCGCACATAGTGCATACATCCCGCGTCCCTGGTTTTGAAGCGCCCCTGTATTTTTTTGGCTTCACATCATCGATGGCAAGGGCGAACTGGCGTTTCCAGTTCCTCTGGCGCCTCGCATTTGAAAAATCTCTGTCCCATTGAGCAGCGCCCTTTACGCCCTTTGCAATGTCGGCGGCGTGGGCCGCTATCTTGGAGGCGATCACGCCCTCTTTGACGTCTTCGAGCGACGGCAGTCTCAAATGTTCCGACGGTGTTACATAGCAGAGGAAGTCTGCGCCTAAACTTCCAGCCAGCGCGCCGCCTATAGCGCCCGTAATATGGTCATACCCGGGGGCGACATCGGTAACGAGAGGGCCTAGAACATAAAATGGAGCTCCGCTGCAAATCTTTTTCTCCAGGTTTACATTCGTCTCTATCTGGTCTATCGGGACGTGGCCGGGCCCTTCGATCATGACCTGTACACCCCTCTTAACGGCCCTCTTTTGGAGCTCTCCCAACGTTAAGAGTTCAAGTATCTGCGGAGTGTCGGTTGCGTCCGCTATGGCGCCCGGACGCAGGCCGTCGCCGAGACTTAACGTTACGTCGTACTTTTTCGCAATATCCAGTATGCAATCAAAATGTTCGTAGAAGGGGTTTTCTCTATTGTTCCTCAGCATCCAGTCCGCTATGAATGCGCCGCCCCTGCTTACTATATCCAGGATGCGGCCGTCGCGGCGCAGCGCGTCGATGGCTTTTCTTACAACGCCGGCGTGTATTGTGAAAAAATCCACTCCCTCTTCCGCCTGAGCTTCCAGGACCGAAAATATATCGTCCGGCGTAATGGAGCTTATGGAGCCGCTATCTTTTAACGCGTTTATAACGATCTCGTATATCGGGACCGTGCCGACCGGGATCTCGGACTCTTTAAGAATCCTGCTCCGGGTCTTGCCGACCTTCGCGCCGGTTGATAGGTCCATTATGGTGTCGGCGCCGTATTTTACGGCAAGACGGAGCTTCTTCAATTCGTGAGATATGTCGGATGAATCTTTTGAGGTGCCGATATTGGCGTTTATCTTTGTAGAAAGACCTTTTCCTATCGCGCAAGGTTTCGATATCCGGCGGCGCTCGTTCTTGGGTATTACTATCGTGCCGCAGGCTACGCCTTTTCTGACAGCATCCGCGTCTATCCGCTCTATCGCGGATATACGCCTCATGAGACCCGATATCTTACCGCTTCTGGCGATCTCTAATTGCGTCATTTAGACAAGCGATCCTTTCAGTTCCTTGACAGACCGGAAAGGATCATGCGACTGGCATACCGCCCTGATGACGGCCACCTTTTTAAATCCCTTCTCTGAGAGTTTGCGTATGTTGCTATTCTTTATTCCGCCTATCGCAAAAACCGGTATTCTGTATTTAATCATCTTGGAAAGGTTGTTAAATCCGAAGGCCTTACGGCGGCTCTTGATGGGTGTCATAAATACGGGCCCGGCGCCGAGATAATCGGCGCCTTCGGATATCGCCTTTCCGGCTTTTTTTATATCGTTAACGGATACGCCGACAAAAGAATCTTTTCCCGCCAGCCTCTTCACGGTAGTCACGCCGAAGTCTCCCTGTCCTATATGGATGCCGTCGCTGTCAATCGCGCAGGCAACCTCCGGCCTGTCATTGATGATAAGTGGAATGCCGTATTTATCGGCTATCTTCTTCAATGCCCTGGCGGTCTTTATCATATCCTGGGAAGAGGACTTCTTATCACGAAGCTGAAATATATCCGCCCCGGCCTTAGCCGACATTTCTGCCGTTGCGAGGAGCCTCTTCACACTCAAAAGATCCCTATCGAGTATCACGTAAAGCGAGGATCCTTTTAACAGCCTTTTTTTCGATCCCATAAACCTTGAACCTCAATGTAGAGAACCTGCCCGAAGCCTTCTTATCGACCAATTTAAGAAACTCTTCCAGGACCCTGAGGGATTCTTTGACCCTCTCCATATTCGCGCAGAATATGTCGCATGGCCCCACCCTGTTCATCTCGCTTTTGTACCTGGAGGCCCTTCCGATGTCCCCTTCAGGATCCCTCGACTCGACAAGCTTGCCGAAGCCGTCGGGTAGGCCTTTCATGACGAAAGATATCCCGTGGCGCGCGGATTTCAATTCGGATGTTATGGACGGGGAGCCGAGCATAAAACGCGCTATCTCTTCACATACCCTCAATCCTTCCCGAGACCTGTTGAAGTTGGCATCGAGTATGCGCAAAATGTCTTTTTTAAGTATCCTATTCATTTTGACATCTTTTTTATCAAGGATGTAGTGGAGTAGCCTTTTAGAAAGGGAACGCTGACCACCCGTCCGCCGTGAGCCTTTACAAAATCCCCTCCCACGATATCTTTCAGTTTCCAGTCGCCGCCTTTGGCCAGGACATCCGGTCTTAACACTTTTATCAGCCTTTCGGGCGTATTCTCGTTGAAGATGACGGCGAAGTCTACGAAATAAAGGCTGGCTACGATCTTAGCCCTGTCGGCTTGAGCGTTTATCGGCCTCGAGGCCCCTTTTATCGATCTTACGGATGCGTCGGAATTGATGCCCACGACCAGGATATCGCCCAGCTCTCTAGCCATCTTCAGGTATTCGACATGGCCCGCATGTAATATGTCGAAACAGCCGTTGGTGAAGACTATTTTTTTGTCCCGTGATCGTAATCCGGATAGTATACGGCTTAATGCCTGCGCCGATTTTACCTTGTGTTCCATGTCAGGAGATAGCCCCTTCTATCAATTCGCATAAGACGTGGCATATTACCAGATGCGCTTCCTGCACTCTTGGCGTATTTTTTGAGCCTACAACTATCGAGATATCGCATTCATCTTTGAGTTTACCGCCGGGAGCGCCTGTGAGACCTATTGTTTTTATCCCTATAGAGGCGGCCTTCCTTATGGCTGCGATGACGTTCTCTGAATTACCGCTCGTGGATATGCCTAGAGCGACGTCTTCCTTCTTTCCTAAGGCCTCGACCTGCCTTGCAAAAGACGCGCCGTAGCCGTAGTCGTTCGCGATGGCTGTAAGGTTCGAGGTATTTGTCGTCAATGCGACCGCAGCCATAGCCTTGCGCTCCTTCTTGAACCTGCCGACCAGTTCAGCGGCGATATGCTGGCTGTCGGCGGCGCTTCCGCCGTTCCCGAATACAATGAGTTTTCCGCCTGCCTTCAGAGATGCTATGATCACCTTGGCCGCTTTTTCAATATCAGCGGCTGCACTACCGGAGAGGCTTTTTTTTACCTCAATACTCTCTTTTATTATCTCGATTATTTTATTTATCATGAGAATGTCTTGGTCAATTCATACAATTTTATGTCAACGGTCTTTAGTTTGCCTACGCCTTCCTGGAGAGGGACGTCTTTTATCTCTGCCCCCGAAAGGCTCGTCATATAACCAAACTTGCCGGCCAACACGAGTTCCATCGCTTTTACGCCAAACCTCGTCCCGAGAACACGGTCGAAAGCTGTGGGAGAGCCGCCGCGTTGTATATGTCCAAGCACCGTTGAGCGTGTCTCGATTCCGGTGCGCTTCTGTATCTCGCCGGCCAGCCGCTCTCCTATGCCGCCCAACATGACATGACCGAAGGCGTCGAGTTTCGTTTCCTTTGTAACAAGGTCCGAGGCCTTGGGCTGCGCGCCCTCGGCTACCGCTACTATGGAATAGAGCTTGCCTCTCGCGCGGCACTTCTTGAGTGTGTCGCATACATCATCAATATCTATGGGCACCTCGGGTATCAGGACGACATCGGCCCCTCCCGCAAGGCCCGAATAGAGGGCTATCCAGCCTGCATGCCGGCCCATGATCTCGACGACCATTACCCTGTGGTGGCTCTCGGCCGTAGTCCGTATCCTGTCTATGGCTTCCATGGCTATGTTCACAGCCGTATCGAATCCGAACGTGAAATCGGTCGCATTGAGGTCGTTATCGATAGTTTTCGGAACGCCGACAACATTGACCCCCTGTCCTTCCTTGTTAAGCTTGTTAGCGACACCGAGCGTATCCTCGCCGCCTATAGCGATAAGGGCATCCAGTTTCAGCTTCTTATATGTGTCGATAACCTTAGCGACGTCCTCTTTGTTCTTATAAGGATTCGTCCGCGAAGTCCCAAGGATTGTCCCGCCTTTCCAAAGTATGTCTGCGACAGAATCGACTCCCAACTCCATGGTATCTGCCGATATGAGTCCTTTCCAGCCGTTCTTTATGCCCACGACCTCGACCTTGTTCTCGACAGCCTTCCTCACAACGGCGCGTATAACCGCATTCAGGCCCGGGCAGTCCCCGCCGCCTGTCAAAACTCCAACTCTCTTCATGATCACTTCCTCCTTAAGTAAAAAGTCAAAAGGAAAAAGGTAAAAGTTATGTGTCGCTATCGCGACATTTATATTTAGGTCCGACGGACACTATACTTTTGCCTTTTTACTTTTACATTTTTTCTTTTAAAAATTACCGTATTCGATGCTGCCCTTGTACTGCTGCGCCTTGTCGTCTTTCTTCGTATCCTTATGCGTCTCTTCTTTATGGACGATCTTTACGACGTGGACCTTTATATTGATAGGCTCATCGACGCCTAACATGTCCTGCACGCGCGACTTGACCACGTTCTGTATCTTCTCGGTCGTCTCGGGGATATGAATGTCCGAGAAAAGCGTTACCTTGTTCACTATGATTATGCCTTTCTTGCCGGCCCGTACATTGGGCTTCAACTCCTTGACTTCAGGCATCTGTTTGATGGCCCTCTTGATGAAGTCTTCGATAGCGGACAATGATATTGTGACCTGGCCATCCGGATTCTCAAAAGCTATAGTCCTTTCCCGCTGGAACTTTCCCATCGTTAACTGCACGACCATCAGGCTTATGAAGATGATCAGTATGCCCGTGATACCAAGTATCAACCTTATATTGGCCGTCGCGTAAACGGAGTTAATCGCGTCGACCACCATTTCCGGAGGGATCATGTTCAACGAGACGACTATCAAAATGCCGCCCATCAGGAGGAATACCAGCGTGTAAAAAAACAGTATCAACCCATTTACGAATCTCATAAATACCTCCGTTTCTTTGAACCCGTTAATTTTTTTTCTTATCAGCGCTTACGGGGAGGCGTACGCCTTCGACAGCCACATCAACTTCCGACAATACCAGCCCGGTCATCTTCTCTACCGCGCGTTTGACGTTCTCCTGGACCTCGTCGGCTATGCGCGGTATGTCAACACCGTACTCCACCAGTATAAAGACCGTCAACTTGACCTCGCTCTCCTTGGTCTGTATCCTTACGCCGCCCCCGAATGATTTTCTTAAGAATACGTCGCAAATGGTCCTGCGTATCCCCCCGCCCATCTTATAAACACCCCTGACCTCCAAGGCAGCGATGGACGCTATGGCAGTGATGGCTTCGTTACTTATCCTTACCATCCCGAGGTCGGTGGTCCTTTCTTTATGCGTATGCTCTTTGCTCATAACTGAAGATCCCTCCGATATGACCGTGCAGGTCACTCCGCTTTCTGGAAAAGGGTCTCGATAAAATCTGTCGAGAATTTTCCGCGTATAAATGCGGGGTTGTTCATCACCTTTTTATGGAACGAAATCGTCGTTTTGATCGGCTCTATAGTGAATTCATCCAGCGCGCGTTTGCAGATACTTATAGCCTCGGTCCTGTTCTTGCCGTGGACGATCAACTTGCCTATCATCGAGTCGTAATAAGGGGATATCTCATATCCGCAATATGCGTGCGTATCTAATCTTACGCCGCGGCCTCCGGGCAAATTTAATGTCGTTATCCTGCCCGGCGACGGCATAAAATCATTGTCCGGGTCTTCCGCGTTTATCCGGCATTCTATCGCGCTGCCGCTGAACTTTATATCGTCCTGTTTGTAATGGACCCTGTCACCGAATGCTATCCTCAGTTGCTCCTTGATCAGGTCGATACCTGTGATTGCCTCTGTGATCGGATGCTCGACCTGTATCCTGGTGTTCATCTCCATGAAGTAGAACGACTTGTTGTCATCTACCAGGAATTCAACGGTGCCAGCGTTCAGGTAACCTATGCTCTTAGCGCATTTGACTGCGGCCTCGCCCATCTTCTTCCTTAGTTTGTCATCGAGGATGGGAGACGGGGTCTCTTCGATAAGTTTCTGGTGCCGCCTCTGTATGGTACAATCCCTTTCGCCGAGATGGATTATGTGGCCGTGTCTGTCTCCAAGTATCTGTATCTCGATATGACGCGGCTTCTCTATGAACTTTTCCATATATACGGCGGGGTTGCCGAACGCTGCCTCAGCTTCGCGCTGCGCTGTCAGGAGGGCTGAGATGAGCCTGACGTCATTATGGCATATGCGCATCCCTTTACCGCCGCCGCCTGCGGCAGCCTTTACTATGACCGGATATCCCAGTTCCTTGGCAACCTTCAGGGCCTCTTCCTTCGTCTTCACAACGGTCTTGGAGCCCGGGATAGTGGGAACGCCCGCCTTTTTGGCCGAGTCTTTGGCGGCCATCTTGTCTCCCATGCGCCGTATGTTCTCCGGCGTAGGTCCGATAAATTTTATCTTGCACGATTCGCATATCTCGGCAAAGTGGGCGTCCTCCGCCAGGAAACCGTATCCGGGATGGATCGCCTCGACGTCCGTTATCTCCGCGGCGCTTATGATGCTCGGTATGTTGAGATAGCTGTTCGCGCTTGCGGCGCTTCCTATACAGATCGCCTCATCGGCATATTTTACATGAAGGCTGCTTATGTCGGGCTGCGAGTAGACCGCTACGGTGCGTATGCCGAGCTCTTTGCACGCCCTTATTATCCTGAGCGCCACTTCACCCCTATTCGCTATTAATATTTTATTGAACATAGCTTGGCTTTCAGCTGTCAGCGTTGATGGCTGATGCTTAATTACGCCGGTTCTATCACGAACAACACTTGCCCGAACTCGACCGGCTCCGCATTATCGACCTGTATGTCGACTATCTTGCCCTTCACCTCGCTCTTTATCTCGTTCATGAGCTTCATTGCCTCGATGATGCATATCACCTGCCCGGGCTCAATGATATCCCCCATATTGACATAAGGCGGCGCTTCCGGGGACGGCGCCCTGTAAAAAGTCCCGACCATAGGCGCTTTTATCTCTAACACGTTCTTCTTCTCGACCTTTTCCGCGGCCAGAGGCTGCTGTTTAGGCTCTGCCGCCGCGATCGGCTGCGTCACAAACTCGACCGCTTTATCGTAGCCGTTCGATCCCTTCCTGAGTTTTATCCTCACGCCCTCTTTTTCTATCTCCAGTTCAGTAAGGTTGTTCTCGTTCATAAGGTTGATCATATCTTTTATTTCTTTAATGTACATCAGCGCCCTCACTTTCTAATATCGGCATAACCAACATAGTTATTAAGTCTGACTTAATTACTTAATCGCTTAATTGCTTAATCACTCATATTGCTTAACCTGAATTTCTCGTGTCATTTTGTTAATACTTCGCATCCATTCTTCGTAACCAGTACCATGTCCTCGATCCTGACGCCTCCGAAACCCGTTATATATATCGCGGGTTCGACGGTAAAGACCATGCCCTCCCGGGCTATCCCTTCGCTCAACGCTGAAACATTGGGGCTTTCGTGGACCTCCATGCCTACCCCATGGCCCAGCGAATGGCCGAAATGCTTTCCAAAACCCTTCGCATTTATATGGTTCCTTGCTGCTTTATCAATTTTGGACAGGCGCTCACCCGGCTTTATTGCCGCAATGCCCTTATCCTGCGCTTCACGAACCACATCGTATATCCTTTTAAATCTATTCGAGACTTTGCCCAATACTACCATCCTCGTGATGTCAGAATTGTAGCGTCTTAAGGTGCAGCCAATATCGATCATCGCGAAACTGTTTGTCTTAATGACATTTTCACCCGGCTGCGCATGCGGTTTCGACGCGTTTGCGCCTGACGCTACTATAGGTTTAAAGCCCGCCTCCGCGCCATGCGTAATAAATTCAAGCTCTATCTTTTTCGCCAGGGAAGCTTCCGTGACACCGGGCACAACGCAAGATATCGTTCTTTCCAGGACGGCTTTTGCAAGCTTTATAGAGTCCCGTATAAGCGCTACCTCCTGGCGGTCTTTTACGGACCTGATCCCCTCCACAAGGTCCCTGATGGGCACGAACGTCGCTCCGGGCGCCAGGTCTTTCAAGCGGCCGGACACTTCATAAGGCAGGCTCATCGACTCAAAGCCTATCTTCTTCAATCGGTTCTTTGAGATGATCGACTGGAGCGTCTTATAAGTGGACAGCTTGACAAGCTCTATATCGAATCCCCGTACCCCGGATCTGGCCTCTTCAATATACCTGGAGTCCGTCAGGAAAAAATCCTTCTCCCGCGTAGCCAGTATAATAGAATCGCCGCCTAAGAAACCGCTCAAGTAAGATACGTTGGTCTCATTGGTGACAAGAAACGAATCTAATTTTCTTGCCTTCATCTCCGCTTCAAGAGAAGCGAGCCTTCCGGCAGGATTTAGTTTTAACATCACTTACCTATCAGGTCGACCAATGCTTCCAACCCCAGGCAGTAGCTCATCATCCCAAAACCAGAGACCTGGCCCTTTGCCACAGGCGCTATAAGGGAGGTATGCCTGAACTCTTCCCTTGCGTAAATATTGGAAAGATGGACCTCAACCGTCGGAATATCGACTGCGCTTATGGCGTCCCTTATGGCTACGCTCGTGTGCGTGTATGCCGCAGGGTTTATGAGTATCGCATCGAAGCGGCCCTTAGCCTTGCCTATGGACTCGACGATCTCGCCTTCGTGGTTCGACTGGATTATCTCCAATTCCACCTTTTTCACTTTTGCGGTTTTCTTAAGACAGGCGTTGATCTCGTCAATGGTGACTTCGCCGTATATATTTACTTCCCTCTTACCTAGAAGGTTTAGATTTGGGCCGTGTATGACCAGTATTTTGCGCATAATGCTCTCCTTGATTTTGGCGGCTTATTTCCTGTAAACGGAACTTGAATTGCGGGCTGAAAGCGTATATGATACCGCCGACCAGGCTCATTATAAGAAGGATCAAAAGCCATAATACGCTTACCGCGAACGAGTTCTCCTTGCCTATGATAGGCCCAAACAGTACGACTGTAGACCCTTCCCTCAGGCCGAGACCGTTTATCGAGGGTAAAAGGCTCATTGCGCTTATTATAGGCATCCTGAGCAGGATGTCCATGGCCGGCAGCGACGAACCGATAGCGAAGGCCAGGATCCCGATGCTCGCGAAAAAAAGGATCTGGCTTATGATCGATATGACGAGAGACTGCCAGATCAGTTTCATGTGATATTTATATTTATGGACGGAATCGTATGCCTTCCTCAGCTTGCCCTCGATCGGTTTAAAAAGGCGCAGCAAAACGGAAAAATTCTTGGCGAATTTTTTGTTGGTCATGAAGATTATGGCAAGGACGGAAACCGCTGTGATGGCGTATATCATCGACCTGACGGTATTGTCTATGATATGGTTCTGGACGAACAGGAGCGCAAGAGAGGCCATGAAGATCATCGTGAACAACCCGATCACCCGGTCGACGAAGACGGACGTATATGACTCCATCTTCCTGGAGAACTTTCTCGACAGGTAGTAGGCCTTGACTACATCGCCTCCTACGGATGTCGGGAGAAAATTATTGAAGAAATAGCCAATGAAGGTCAGGGAAAAGGCTTCTTTGAACTTTATCGACATGTCGCCTTGCGCCTCGATGATCAGTTTGAACCTGTACGACCCGAGCGATATGGCCGCGATGAACATCCCTACGGCTATAGAAAAAAGCTTCGGATCAGTCCCTTTCAATACATCTAAGATCTCGCCGTACTTATCCCTCATTATATACAATAATATAAATATAAGAGCGATGCTGACGAAGACCCGTAAGAAACTTATGATCTTAGTCTTCATGGAAATAATAATTTAACATATTGTAATTAATATGTAAAGAGGAAATTTAGCGGGATTTGTGCTCCAGGCTGGATATATGCTGCTCGATCTTGGCTATAGCGCCCTGGGCTTCATTGTTATGTTTCGAGTGCGCGTTCTCGATATGGCCTATTATTATGTTGTAGATCGACTTAAACCTCTCATAATCATTGCGCAGGCCCGTGACCTTGCCGAGTATCTCTTTGGCGTTCTCTTCTATCTTAAGGGCCTTCATCCCCTGCAATATGGTCATCAGGTAAGGATATATCGTTTGAGGCGACGTAGGATAGACGCGTTTCTTTAAGGCGTAGTCTATGAGGCTGTTATCTTCGCCGAATTGCTTATTCTTGACGAACGCCTCATAATATACGCCTTCCGACGCTATATACATCAGGGCAAAGTCGGTCGTCTTTTCGCCGGGCAATATGTACTTTGAGGTCTCGTCGATGCGTTTCTTGACCGCAGCCTGAAAAGATTTCCAATAGCTTCGCTTCTCGGCCTCATCGGCCGCCGTCACCATCTTATTGAAATCTTCGAGAGACAATTTCGAATCTATCGGGACTATATATTCCTTGAACTTTACGACGAAATCGACTATCCCGGAACTTAACCGGTATTGGGTCTGGTAGCTGTCGCTGGGCAGGACGTCGTGTATCGCCTTTTCCAGGAGTCTTTCGCCCGCGGCTCCCGCGCCTTTCGGCATCACAAATAGATTTCTTAAGCCCCTCACCTCGTTCATAACTTCGTTGATCTGCAAGGCCTTCTGGTTAAGGCTTCCCATCCTCTCATTCAGCCGCTCCATTGTATCTGAGGCTTGCCGCCTCATTTCATCCGTCAGGGGCATCTTCTCATTAAGTTTGCAGAGACTGGACGAGATGTCGCGCAGGCGTATAACCAGATAGAATATCGCGAATCCGAGTATCGCAAGGATGACGGCAAGAACTATGTTGAAGAGCATATATTTCAGCCTTTCGGCAGGGCTTGTGTTTTATTGACGTACTTCAACCGCAGGTCGCACAGGAACGTATCGAGGGCCTCTTCTTCTTCCTTCGACAGGTTATTCTTAGTCTTCTCCTTCAGCATCCCGAGCGTGTCTATGATAAATTTCGCATGATCCAGGTTCGCATCTTTCTTCTTTGTAAAGGGATTTTCTATATCGCCCAGAGCGATAAACGCTTCCATGGCAAGCCCTGACAGGAATATGCCAAACCCAGCTTGCGGGATCTCCCTTTTTCCAGCTCCGTTATCCTTTACATCAGCCATTTCAAACTCCCATGTTTAAAAGCAGGATTATAGATTAAGGTCTTTCTTTATCTGGTCGATCTTTGCCTCCGCGGCCCACATCCCCCTGTGTATAGCTTCTTCGGAGCGTTCAAAGCTGACCTGGTCTATGTTTCCGAGATCTACCTTTATCACCATATCGCCCTCATCCGCCTGGTATTTGTTAAGTTCTTCTCCCATTATTTGGAATGACTGTAATATCACCTGAAATATATTGTCCAGTTTACCCTGCTTGACGCAGAAGCCGACGTCGACCGCGATCACATAGCCGTCTTCCAACCCCCTGGCGATCTTGGTCGGGACGCTGTTCTTAATGCCTCCGTCGCACAGAAGCCTCCCGTCGATCTCGACGGGATTAAAGATGCCGGGCCATGAGCAGCTGGCCCGCACGATCTTTGTCAGGTCTCCGTGTTGATGGACGACCTCCTGTCCGGTCTCGATATCGGTAGTCACGGCCGCGAACGGGATCCTGCAATCGTCGAACTTTTTGCTGTCCAGGAGCGACTTGATCATATTCTGCAATCTGTTGCCCGCCAATAACCCCATTTTCGGGATCGTCGGGTCCAACAGCTTGTTTATCGACACGCCTACGGCCTTCTTCTCCATCTCCTGCGGTGTTATACCCGTCGCGTAACCCGCGCCTATCAGGGCCCCCATACTCGTTCCCACTATCCTGCTTATCTGTATCTTTTCCCGCGCAAGGACCTTAAGGACGCCTATATGCGCTACACCCCGCGCGGATCCGCCGCCAAGCACAAGTATTACTTTTTTTTCTTTCCTGAAAATATCAAACATGTCACGCGCCTTTCCCGGAATTATTTTTATATACGACGATGCCGGCATAACCTACTACGGACGAGTAATCTCCGGTGGCATCCCCGCTGTTAGCGTACTCCACAAGCCGCGCCGTATTAGCGCCGAGCTCTTTGGCCGCCGCGAGCATTATTGCCGTCGGGGCGCATCCGCACATGGTGATGTCAAGTTCCGAGATCCTGTTCATCAACTTATCCTCGTCGAGCGCCAGAACGGCTTTGATGGCCGCATCGTCTTTCTTCCTTGCCGAGTCGGCGCTTTCGTAATGCGTCATGTCGCTCGACGCTACTATCATCGTATCATTTTCCATATTAAGGCCTTTGATCGAATTGGCGATTGCCTTGCCGATCCTGCGGTAGATATCTACTGAGGCCGATGCTATGACGATCGGGACGAAACGGAAATCTTTTTGCATATACTGGATAAAGGGGAGTTGGACTTCTATGGAATGCTCAGACGCATGTGAGATGTCGTCGAATTCGACCAATCCGCAATTTTCCTTAATGCCCTCCGCCAGGGCGCCGTCCACTTTGACGTCCCCGAGGGGCGTCTTCCACGATTCAGCTGTCGTAATACCAAACGGCGCGCCCATCCCTGTGTGGTTCGGCCCCATAATAATATACGCGGCCTTTTGAGTTATCGACGAGAAGACGCTTCCCGCGACATGTCCTGAATACATATATCCCGCATGAGGCGATACTATTCCTATAGCGTCCGTTCTTGTCGCGCCGCCTTTGCCGATGAGGCCCTTCATCTCTTTCAGCAGCGAATCCTTTGAACCGGAGTAGAACTGCCCGGCCACCACAGGTTCTCTTTTCATCTTATTCCTTTTGAAGATATCACGACTTCGGCATGCGCTTTTCTATTGAAATATCTATTTGCGACACGCTTTACATCCTCTTTGGTGACTTCCTCTATTCTCTCTTTGTATTTATAAACATTATCGTATCCCAGGCCGTAGAGCTCGTCCAACGTTGCGGTATAAGAATAGAAGCTATTGGCCTGCGTTTCGAGGTCGAATTTTGTCAGCAATTCCCTTTTTGCAAAGTCAACTTCTACCTCGTCCGGGCCCTTCGTGTTGATATCGGCCATCTCGAGAGCCAAAGCCTTGCGGGCATCCCCGATTTGATTTTTGGATGTTGCGGCATAAAGGACAAAATAGCCTGTATCAAGAGTCTGTTTTTGAGCGCATCCAAGTGCATACGCCAGGGAAAGTTTGCCCCTAAGGTTGCTGAACAACCTTCCTGAACTTCCGGATAATACAGAACCCAGGACGCTTAACGCGTATTTATCTGTGTTCTTTATATCCGTTGTGATGAACCCGATCATTATAAGGCTTTCCTGCCGATCCATCTCTACGTCTGCTTTCTTATCTGCGCGTAAAGTCTGCGGCATAACGGCGGCAATATCAGTTTTGGCCGTTCTTACATCTCCAAATAGACGCTTCACCCTATCGGCCATCTCCGTGGGCGCCATATCTCCTGATATCGAAATCACCATGTTACCAGCCACACAATACCTTTTATAAAATTCTAAGAGGTCATCGCGGCTTATAGAGCTTATCGTCTGACTAGTACCGAGCCGCCTGAAGCCGTAAGGCGACTTACCGAAAAGCTCTTTTCTTAAAATGTCGGATCCTTTCCGGAAGATATCATCGTCTTCTGCCTTTATCGCGGCCAGCGTCAATTCTTTCTCTTTATCGATCTGGTCCTGTGGGAATATGGAATCGGTCATGATATCTTTCAAGATATCAAGGGCCTTGCCGGTGTCGGGTTTTAACACCTCTATATTAAGACCGAAACTGTTAAAACCGCTGAATGCGGCTATCCTACCGCCGAGGGATTCTATAGCCCCGGCAATATCCTCTTCTTTCCTCTTTGAGGTCCCTTTTAACAGCATCTCGGAAACGAACCTTGATAAACCGCACTTATTTTCTTTCTCGACTGTCAGCCCTCCCATCATGGCCAGCGTTATCGAGACCACGGGCAGGGATCTGTCTTCCCTTGTCAGGATACGCAATCCGTTAGTCATGACAGTCTTGCCTATAGTGCCGATAATAACGGCTTGCGGTGCGCTTTCTCGCATATCTTCTTTATATCCTTTTGGGACGAGCCTTACAACCGTCATATTCGTTTCGGTTAAATATATGTCCGCGGCCTTCTTAACATCTTCCACGGTTACCGACTGAATGCCGTCGACGTACTTCGCGGAGAAATCATAAGAGCCTGTAAGTATATAACCGGACGAGATGTCTCTTGCCCGCGCGTCGACGGCCTCGAGCGAAAATATATAATCGCTCAGTACCATCCTTTTCGCCGCCTCAAGCTCCTCATCACCGATATCGACGGTTCGTATTTTTTTTACCTCTTTCAGGATCGCGTCTTTCGCAGGGGCAAGGCTCTCTTTATCCAATATCGCGTTGATGACGAACAGGCCGGGATCTCTAGGGGTGTAGTTCCAGCACGAGACAGAGTGGGCGAGCCTCATATTTTTTACGATCTCGTTATTCAGCCTGGAATTATTGCCTCTCCCAAGGACCATCGACAATACGTCCATCGCAAAAAGGTCCTTATCCAGTACGCTCGTTGAATGGAACCCGATCGCCAGGTAGGCGAGGTTTGCGGGCAGCTCTTCTACGGCGTCCCTTGCAGCGATCTGCGCAGGCTCGATGGCGTGGATATCCGGCGCCCCGTAATTGGGTGCTCTGAAATCCCTGAAATCATCTTCAACAACCCGGATAACAGATTCTCTATCGATCCCGCTTACAACGGTGACGACCATCCTGTTGGGGACATATTTCCTGTTATAATATTTGAAGAGGTCTTCCCTCTTAAGCGCGGTAAAATTCTTCTCATACCCTATTGGAGGATATTTATACGGGTGGGCAATATATGCTGTCTCGTCCAGCAATTTCATGAGACGGCTCTGCGGTTCATCCGAGTTCAGCTTTATCTCGTTAAGTATGACTTCCTTCTCTTTTTCAAACTCCACCTTATCGAAGGATGCGTTCAATAGCATATCTTTCAATATGGCAAGCGCCTCTTTCAGGTATTTCGCAGGGACGACTATGTAATAATCGGTAAGATCTTGAGAAGTGGAGCCGTTTACTATCCCGCCGTAGGATTTGATCTCTTTTTCGATATCGCCTACACCGCGCTTCCCGGTTCCTTTGAAGACCATATGCTCCACGAAATGAGTTATCCCGGACCCCATGTACTCATCTTCCGAACTCGAGCCGGCAGATATCGTGGCATGGATAGCCGCAAGCTTTTCGGCAGGAACATGTACGGATAAAACAGTGAGGCCGTTCTCCAAAATTTTTTTAGAGACGGCCTCACTTGGAAGATCGATATTTCCCGGTACGGCGAGTGTTTCAACCGGTGAAAGAATACAAATAATAACTGCTGCAAGGTTGATTAAGAGATAAGGATGTTTTCTTAAAATGACTTCCACCCCATTTTTCTTTTGCGGCGTTTCCGTTCGCTCGGTTTTTCGTAATGCTTTCTCGCCTTAAGCGTTTTTAGTATTCCTTCAATCTCAATTTTTTTCTTAAAACGTCTTAGCGCCTTCTCCAACGGTTCATTCTCGCCAACGTTGATTTTCGGCATTAATTATCACCTCCGGTTTATATATTATCATGCGAAAAGGTTAAGGTCAAGGCTTAAGTCACAGCCTCTCATATCCCGCTTTAAGTTTTACCCAAAAATCCTCGCATTTCACAGGTGTAGCATATGAACTCCTAGCGTAAAAATATATCTCATTATCCGAAGAGACGACTCTCACATTCCTTCGCTGTTTTTCAGGGACCTTGTCCAGGTATTTTTTTATATAGTTGTCCGCGTTCTTCGCCGGCATTATTTTTAACTTAGGGCTGTTCCTGTGGTCGATATCCAAAAATTCCCGCGAGCTGTCAAATACGACGATTATCGGGTCGTTATGCGTAACCTGAAAATCTTCAAGATACGCTATCAGGGTTATCACTGAATCGAGCGAGCCATCGTCATCATCCCGTATGTCGGAACGCCTGTTCCGTATAAGGTTCCATCCGTCTATAAGTATCGGCATTATCTTAATATCCGCCTGCGAGCTTATTTTAACACGCCCTGGAGTTCCTGCATCTGGACGGAAAACTTGCTGTAAATGTCCGATGAGGCCCTCACAAGCCATATGGAAAGTATTACAACCGCTATTGTTATCAATATCTTCTGCCAGGTCCTGAGAGAAGGGCTGATCCATGCCAGCGGCAGAGCAAACGGGCCGATAGCCAATAAGGCCACTATTACAGCAGTCGGTCTTAAGTACCACTTGGCTTGCTTCTGATCGGGTCTATCCATAGTCATACGCCCCCTGTTTAGAATTTAACTACAGGCGCGGCCCTTTCAACCCGCCCTGCTTCTATGTAGGCTGCAGCCTCCTCATACCCAAACATGCGCGCGATCAGATTAGATGGGAAGCGCCTCACTATGATGTTGTAATCCCTGACCGCCTCGTTATAACGCATCCTTTCGACTGCAATACGGTTCTCGGTGCCTGCAAGCTCGTCCATAAGTTTCAGGAACGGCTCGTTCGCTTTCAGGTTCGGGTAATTTTCCACAACCACCATAAGTCTCGATAGCATAGTATCGACCTGAGCGCTGCCTTTTATCTTGTCCTCGATAGACCCGGCATCCTGCCATTGGCTCCTGGCCTTTGTAATGTCTTCAAGCAGAGTATTTTCGTGCGTTGCGTAACCTCTGACGGAGTTTACCAGATTGCCGATAAGGTCGCCTCTGCGCCTTAGCTGGCTCTCGACCTGCGCCCATTTTGTCTTCACATTCTCATTCTTGGAGATGATGCCGTTGTAAATACCGCCGAATCCAATTATGATAAAAAGAAGAAACACCGCCAAAATAATCAATTTTCTATTCATCTAGGTACCTCCTGGTTAAAATCATTTAAAATCCTCCGCCTGCTCCTCCACCTCCGCCTCCGCCGCCACCGAAGCCTCCGCCTCCGAATCCGCCTACTCCGCGGCCGTAACCGCCGGTGGTAAATCTTCCTCCGTAAGTCTGCGCGCCAAAAAAGTTCTTTCTCTTGTGTTCCGGCAGCCTGTTCCAATAGCCGTACCGGAACAGCATTGAAGAGGCGTAGCCCAGCAAGACAGAGAGTGAAAGGTATGGAGAATTACCGAAGAAAGCCGCGGCGAAAATGAGCGTGAACGGCAGACCCACAAAAACAGGCCACGGAAGGTTCCATACAAAGAAAAATATCGCTACAATGACGGTCATTAAGATCTTGCCCGGCATATCGGTAATATCGTCGGTTGTTTCAAGGTCTCCTACAGAGATATTTTTGTCGGCCGATAGCATTTGACGGGTGAGCGCCAGAATGCCGTTATATAGCCCCTCTCCGTAACGGCTTTCCTTCAGATAGGGGACCATATACTTCCTGCCTATCTCGCCGCACAGCCCGTCGGGCAAGATCCCCTCAAGACCGTAACCGGTTTCTATGCGCCAGCGTCTCTCCTTGACGGCTATGAGCAGGAGGATGCCGTTATCTTTTCCTTTTTTCCCGATCTTCCAATTGTCAAAGATCATCCTGGCATAGGTCTGTTCGTCATAGGGCGCTATCGAATTTATTGTAACTACGGCGGTCTCTGCGGTCGTCTCCGCCTCGACCTTGGCGATCAGTGCGCCTATCTTGTCCTTATATTCATGCGATATGACACCGGCAAAATCGTTTATCCTCCCTTGCGGTCCGGGAATATCTTCGGCGTAGACAAGACCGCCCAAAAGAAGGAAGGTCAGGATCAACACTATTCTCCCTGCCGGTAGCCGTTTCATATATTATCGACAATACGCGCGATCTTTTCCAGCTGATCGACAAAAGCCGTGAAAAGGAAGTCCGTCTCCTTGAGGCTTAAAGGCAGGTTCTTCTTTTTTGCATCCATTACGGTATAAAAAACCTCCATGTCGATCCGGAACAACTCCTGTATCTCCTTCAAGGCAGCCTCACCGGAATACGCAGGCGTAATGCCTTTGACCCGCAGCATATTTCGAAGGATGTGGAAAGATGAAGTGAACGATCCGAACAGGAGCTTTTTAAGGCGCGGCCCGTCTTTTGTGACCAGGTAAAGCCGCTTCATGTTGATCGTCTTAGACTTCAACTCCTGTTCGCACTGAAATCGCAGGTTCTTTGGGTCTATGAATATGCTTTGCAGGACGTCGCTGCCGTAAAGGACGGCATGGTTCTCTTTCATGTCCATGAACTCGAGAGGAAAGACATCCGATGAGGTCTTGATGTAGTCCGGTGTGAAGAATAGCGCGCTTAAGTCGCGGTATTTACGGCTCCCGACCACATCGGCGGCCATGGACAGGTTCTTTAAGCCCGTATCATACAAGACGACAAGGACATTTATATTAGAGTACTTGCCTGCGTATTCGCCGCTCGCCGCGCTGCCGTAAAGTATTACGGAAACAAGCTCTTCTTTGTAGATACTCTTCATCTTCCCGACAAAATCTTCCAGTATATGCTTAACTTTATCGGGCAGCTTCAACCCTTCCATGAAATCTCCCACTTACTATGAGCTATCAACTCCAGACTATGAGCTAATTAATTTCCGATTCTATCTTGCTTATCAGGCTGGCGATATCTCTAAGCGTAGTCATCGGCAGCATCTTGGATATCTCGATATCTTTTTTCAGTGTCTTCAGGGACGTTAAGAGCCTTTTGATGACGGCCACCTTCTTCTTCCGCCGTGCCTCATCCGGTTCCAGCTCTTCACGCTGTTTTATCAACGTAGTCAGGTCCTTTTTTACCTCGCCGGCATCCTTGCCCATTTCCAGGACGTATTTCTTTATGCGGGAATAGTCTTCATGGTCGAGCGTTGATTTGTCTTTCGCAAGCCTGAGAACATTTATAGATTCATAGCTTGGTATCGAGGACGGCTCTTTCATGTCGGGATGGTCTTTCTGCAGGAAACGCGGCTCTTCCTTTTCGAGGAAATAGTAGGACTTAAGCAGTTTCAATGCCGTAGCCTTCTTTATCCCTATCTCCTTTGATGTGTAAGCGTCAAAAGTGGCATATCCCCATTCTTTATAAAGCCTGTCTTTCCAGACAGAATACAGCCCTTGCCCAAGATCTATCCATGACGTCTTGAAGCTCTTGACGCTCTGCAGGATCCCGTACCGTATAGAGCCTTCCTCTAAGGCGCCCATCCTCTCTTCAATGCGTTCGAGAGACTTAGTCTTCATGCTGCTCATCCGTTACTCCTCTCTTTGAGCTTATTCTCTTAAGCGGATTAAATTATATCGCAAAAACGATTCTTTTTAAACTAATTAATTGCATCTTTTTATTGACAACCATACCCCGCTAATTTATCATATTGACATGCTTAAAAAGATGGCATCCTCCGCATCAATATGGATCATAACTTTCACCCTTACTGCCGTTCTTTTTTTCGTGATGCTCTTCCTTACCATCATACTGTTTCCTTTCGATCGCAAAAGGAAGATCGTCCATGCACAGTGTTTCTGGTGGGCCGGCGCTGTGGTATACTCAAACCCTTACTGGACCCTTAGAGTGTCCGGCCTGGAGAACATCGATCATAAAAAAACCTACATAGTTGTCGCCAACCACCAGAGCCTCGCTGATATAGCGGTGATATATTTTACAAGGATGCAATTTAAATGGGTGGCAAAGGCTGCCCTGTTCAAAGTGCCGTTCATAGGATGGTGCATGTCGCTCGCCAGGCACATAAAACTCGCCAGAGGAAATTTCGGGAGCATCAAGAAAGTCTACAGGGAGGCTGCCGGGTGGCTGAGGAGCGGCGTTTCGGTACTGTTCTTCCCGGAAGGCACACGCAGCGGGACTGATGAGATGGGCGATTTCCAGAACGGCGCTTTCAAGCTTGCCATAAAGGAAGGCGTTCCCATACTTCCTATATCGATCAGCGGGACCCGCGATACTATACCTAAGGGCAGCTGGATGTTCGAGACCAAAGTCGTCGGCGTCATGAAAGTCCTGCCGCCTATAGAAACAGCAGGATTCAGCCCCGCGGATTTCAGTCGTCTCAGGGACATTACCCGCTCTGCAATAGGGTCTTCTTGAACTACCGCCTGCTGTATGGCACGCGCCAAATTTCCTTAGCGTATTCCTCTATAGTCCTGTCGCTTGAAAATTTTCCGCTTTTAGCTACGTTGATGATAGACTTCTTCGTCCATTCCATCTGGTCTATATACAGTTTGGAGACAGAATCCTGCGTCTTGCAATAGTCATCAAAATCAGCGCATACGAAGAAATAGTCCATATGCACCAGTGACTGCACCATGGGATCGAACAGGCCGAATTCTACCGGCGATAGAAAATTACTATTGATCAGATGGAATATCTCGCCAAGGTTCGGGGAACGGTCTATATAATCCTGCGGCTTGTAACCTTGCTCCCTTATCTTTTCGATCTCCTGTGCCTTGAGGCCGAAGATGAATATGTTATCATGGCCCACCGCTTTCCCGATCTCGATGTTGGCGCCGTCGAGCGTTCCTATGGTCAGCGCCCCGTTTACCATGAACTTCATGCAGCCGGTACCTGAAGCCTCCATGCCCGCGGTGGATATCTGCTCGGAAAGGTCGCTTGCGGGGAATATCTTCTCGGCCAGCGAAACCTGGTAGTTCTCCAGGAAGACGACTTTCATCTTGTCGCCTATTGCCTTGTCCTTGTTGATGACATCGGCAACGCTGTTTATGAATTTTATCACAAGCTTTGCCATGTAATATCCGGGCGCAGCCTTGCCGCTGAAGATAAAAGTCCGCGGGACAAAAGGCGTCTTCGGGTCTTTCTTCAGCCTGATATATTGCGATAGTATATAAAATGCGAGAAGGACCTGCCGCTTATATTCATGCAGCCTCTTCACCTGGATGTCATACATAGAATGCGCGTCGATACTTATTCCGGTGGTCTTATGGATATGCTCGGCAAGCCTCTTCTTGTTGTCAGACTTTACCTTTTGCCATTTCTCACGGAAAGAAGCGTCATCCTTCAGGGGGAGGAGTTTTTCAAGCTGAAAAAGGTCCGTTATCCAGCTGTCACCTATCGCCTCTGTTATCAAACCCGACAGGCCCGGATTAGACTCTTTCAGCCAACGCCGCTGGGTAATCCCGTTAGTTTTATTATTGAATTTTTCCGGCCATAATTCGTAAAAATCCCTGAATAGGCGCGTCTTCAAAAGATCCGAATGGAGTTCGGAGACCCCGTTCACCGAATACGTGCCCACAAGCGCAAGGTGTCCCATTCTGATCTTCTTAGTGTCTGCCTCCTCTATGATCGACATCCTTCTCAAGCGATCGTTGTCGCCCGGGAATTCTGCCGCCACTTCCTGTAAAAATCTGAAATTGATCTCATAGATTATCTGCATATGCCGGGGAAGAAGTTTCTCAAAGAGAGGCACGGGCCACTGCTCTAGCGCTTCCGGCATAATAGTGTGGTTTGTGTAGGCAAATGTGTTGACGGTGATATCCCATGCGGCATTCCATCCCATATGCTCTTCGTCTACGAGTATCCTCATCAACTCGGCTATGGCTATGGACGGATGTGTGTCGTTCAACTGGATGGCGACTTTCTCAGGCAGCGTCTTCAAATCGCGGTTCTCGCTCTTAAACCGCCTTATTATGTCGGAAATGGAAGCCGCCGTGAAAAAATACTCCTGTTTTAATCGGAGCTCCTTGCCCTGGCTGACATTGTCGTTTGGATATAATACTTTTGAGATGTTCTCCGTCAACACCTTGTTATACACGGCCCTCTCATAATCCCCGTGATTAAAATAACTGAGGTCGAAATCCTCGGAACTGCGCGCGGACCACAGCCTGAGCGTATTGACGACGTCATTACTGTAACCGGACACAGGCACGTCGTACGGCATCGCAAGCACGTCATCTGTATCTACCCAGTTAGCGCGGAGGTTACCTTTCTCATCATGGGTCATAAAGGTATGGCCGTAATAACGGACCTTTACGGTATATTCCGGCCTTTGGAATTCCCACGGGTTCCCGAGCCTTAGCCACTCATCGGGAAACTCGACCTGATATCCGTTAATTATCTTCTGGTGGAATATGCCGTACTCATAACGGATCCCGTATCCATGAGCCGGAATACCGAGCATGGCCATGGAATCCAGAAAGCAGGCCGCGAGCCTCCCGAGCCCCGCGTTCCCGAGCCCGGCATCTGCCTCACACTCCATCAAATCGGCCATGTCAAGGCCCATATCCTTAAGAGCGTCTTTAGTCTGGTTCCAAAGGCCGAGATTGATCATATTGGTCCCCAGAAGACGCCCTATCAAGAATTCCATGGACAGATAATAGACCCTCTTGAGGTTTTCTCTGTGGTATCTCTGTTGGGTAGATATCCAGCGCTCTACGATCCTGTCCCTTATAGCGATCGAAGTAGCGACAAAATCATCGTACAGAGTCGCAGTGTATTTGTCTTTGGCCAGCGCGTACTCCCTGTTTGCCGTGAAAGACAACCTGATGCCGTTCTTGGTCATGTCCTTGAATATTATAGCGGTCCCGTGAGCCTCTTTCTTTTTTTCTTTCATTTTATACCTCGCTCTTTATTTGGATACCATCGTATTCTATCACGTCCGCATTAAGTATGCAATCCATCCGGAAATTTCTCTCCTCATTCTTCATGTGGCAGTGGGCGATTACGTATGACCTGTCATAACCGCTGCGTATCTCTTTGGGGGTTATGATGCGCTCGGTAACACTGTTGGTCCAGGCAGAGCGGTAAGTTATGTTCAGGCTCTTCTCTTCCCTGATCGCTTTTTCAATAAGCCTCGTCTTGTAATCTTTTACCTTTCTGGCGAATGGCGCTTTATTGGTCTTGACGAAGACTATGTCGTCGATCAGGGTTATGCCTTCCTTATCCATTATCTTGAGTTCTTTTTTGAATACCGCAAGCGTCATCTTGACATCCGACAATGCCCTGTGCTCACCCTCGGCACTGATGTTAAGCGTCCGCGCGACATTGCCTAGATTATACCTTCCGATCCCGGGAAAGAGTCTGCGCGCGAGCCTAAGCGCGTCAATCACATAATAATCTTTCAGCAGGTCTTTATCTCTGCCGAGGGCATACTCTATGAAACCTATATCGAATCCTGCGTTATAAGCCACGAGGGCGCTGCCTTTGATGAATTTTAAAAAGAAAGGCAGGATCTCGTCTATTGTCGGTTTGCCCGCTACCATCTCGTCGGTAATTTTATTTACTAAAGAAGCGCCGTACGATATCGGCCTCTGCGG
This sequence comes from Candidatus Omnitrophota bacterium, assembly GCA_041648975.1. Taxonomy (NCBI): domain Bacteria; kingdom Pseudomonadati; phylum Candidatus Omnitrophota; species Candidatus Omnitrophota bacterium. Next base: position 57,652 of record JBAZNZ010000008.1, read on the forward strand.
GTCCACAAGGGAATGCAATGTCTTCGGAGTTCGTTTGCCCGGATCGATCCTCACCGCCGCTATCTCGCATATCCTATCGCCGGAATACGGATATAGGCCGGTCGTTTCGACGTCGAATACCGTAAATGAAACATCCTTAATCTTAAGTTTGCCGCTCATTGCCTGTCACCCTGCCAGATCTATGCCGGATACGCGCCTTCCGCGACGGCGCAAGACCGATCTGTATACATAATCTGCCACTGCAACGTCCTGGACCGCAAGTCCGGTCGAGTCGAAGATCGTAATATCTTCTTGCGACCTCCGCCCTTTCTTCTTTTTTGCTATGACCTCGCCTAAAGTAGAGCGTATATCGGATATCTTTATCATCTTCTCGGCTATAGGGACGTTTATTTCGCCGCTGTGGCTAGCCTGAATTACGTCGTCAACGAATATTCCGGCCTTCTTAAATATGGCCGGATCTAGCTCCTCTTTGCCTTTCGCATCCGCGCCGATCGCGTTGATGTGCGTGCCCGGCGAGATCCACCTTGCGTCTATTATAGGCCTGCGCGATGGCGTGCTGGTTACGACGATGTCCTTGCCGCGTACGCACTCTTCAATATTATCGCATATCCTGAATTTGAGACCTGCGAGTTTGGTCCTCTTCACGAACAATGCCGCCCGGGCCCTGTCCGTATCGTAGACATCAACTGTTTTGAGCCGGAATATCTCTATGAGCGCAAGGAACTGGTTTGCGGCCTGGACGCCACAACCGACGAATCCTGCCGAGGACGATCGCCGTCTTGCCAGGTATTTTGCGGCTATTCCGCCGGCAGCGCCTGTACGGAGACTTGTGATGTAAGTTCCGTCCATTATGGCCAGAGGAAGCCCTGTTTTCGGGGAACTTACTATTATTACGGCCATCACGGACGGTAGTCCGCGAGACCTATTCCCGGGATGGACATTGACCCACTTTATTCCGCAGGCCTCCATCCCGCCTATGTAGGCGGGCATGGCCCGGAAATCTCCGTGATACTTATCAAGGTGTATGTATATCTTGGCCGGCATCTGTACTCGACCCAGGCCGTGGGCATGAAATACATCCTCCACTATATTCATGGCCCGGCGCATACTGACCAGCGGGACGATCCGGCTGCGCGGTATCATTAACGTCTTCATGCGCTATTCTTTCGTGCGCTATTAGCCGTCATCGTTTCGCTTACAAAATGCGGTTTCTTAAAACGCTCTACATCCATATCTAGTCCAGGTCCGTTCCTTTAAGGCTTTCGTAAAAGGCCCTGTAGTTTTCCTTCTTGTCGCCGGAACGCAATTCCATCGCCGCCTTGGGATGCTCATTGAGCATACCTGCAATGGCGTACGGTATGACATAACCCCATTCCAGCTTTTTGCTGAGCGGGATGAACTCTTCGGATATGAGATCCAGTATAGGGCGGATATCGTACTTGGGGTTCTTCAGGAAGCCGATCAATAGTTCGAGAGGACAATTGCCCGCGGCCCGGCCGAGGCCGAAGACCGTGCCGTCGACATAGTTCGCGTCGTGTATTATAGCTTCGATGGTGTTGCAAAACGCGAGCTGCTGGTTATTGTGCGCGTGCATGCCCACCTCTTTCGTCTTTAGTATGCTCTTCGCCTTCTTTACCAGGAATTCGGTCGACTCCTGGTAGAGCGCGCCGTAGCTGTCGACTATGTAGACGACCTCGGCCCTAGACTCTTTTTCGAGCTGTTCGAGGGCCTCGTTCAACTCGTTATCGAGGGCCTTGGATATTGCCATGATATTCACGGTCGTCTCATAGCCTTTATCCGCGAAGTGATTGACGAGGTATATGGCCTTGTCGATATCCTTTACGTATGAAGCCACCCGTATCATATCTACAGGGCTTTCTTTACACGGCTTTATGTCGTCTATGTCTACGCGGCCAACATCGACCATGACGGAGATCTTCGTCTCGGATTCTACGCCGTGTATGACATTCTTTATGTCATCGTCGTCGCAGAACTTCCAGTCGCCGTACTCTTTCGGAGAGAAAAGGCTTTTGGAATTCTTGTACCCGACTTCCATGTAATCGACGCCGGCCTCGGCAAGGCCCTTATATACGGCCCTTACGAATTTCAAGTCGAACTTGTGGTTATTGATAAGCCCGCCGTCCCTTATGGTGCAATCGACCACTTTTATCTTTTCCCTGAACATCTTTATCTCCTGTTTTATTACCTCAATAGGGGCAGGTCATGACCTGCCCCCTACCTGACTGATACCGTAAACGTCGCTTTCTTCGCGGGGGCGACGTCTTTTTCCCATGGCCTGGCGTATTTCATCACTATGCAGGTTTTCCCCGGGCCGAGGGCCCTGAACGTCCAGACCTCTTTTCCGCCGGCTCCGACCAGCTTCCCGCCCAACGCTATATACTCCGAACTCTTGAATTCTATTATATTCTCGCTGAGCGGCTCAGCTATCTGCCACTCAAAACCCGTGGTCTTGTTCGATTCAAGAGTTATGACCGCATCTTTGCCGGCCTCGGCTTCGATCGCCAGCGATGGATCGGTAAAGGCTTCCTGATTATCCGCCGCCTGGCTCCACCCGATAGCCGCTATCATTAGTATCAAGCCAAAAACTATCCCCCTTGCCATCATATCCTCCCGTCGTCAGTTAGCCCCTTTAATATTGATCTTGCCCTGTCCGCTCAGCATCTTATCGATTATCCTTGTGGAGGGCATATTTATCGTCTTGTCATTCGAGTATACCGAAAAAAGATTAAGGGCCCTGAGATAATCGAGCCCCATCACTTCGAGCGCGCCGTCGTATTGCTTCTTCAGCTTTTCCATATATTCGGTAATAAATCTCTGTTTTTGAAGGTCTGTAAGCAGGTACCACTCTTTCATAGTTACTTTAGAACCGTCCCATCGCGCTTTATCTTTCGGGAAGAAGAAGACCTCGGGCATGTCGTTTTCATCGTAAGAATATATGCTTCCTTCAGGACCGGGCGCGTTATACTGCTCCTCCGCAGACACCCCTGCGGAATAAAATGCCAGCATTATTATCACCATCATTATACGCATTGAAGATAATTATATCATTTATACGGCAGGAAGTTAAGAAAAAATAAACCCCGCCGTCTATTTCATCATTCGGCGGGGCGCCTTATATGATCAACGCGCTCTCCAGAAAACGCGATATATACGCCGCGCTACAGGGAGCGTTTTACGGCATTAAAACTTAATAAGATATTACCCTCTTCTTTTACCGCGCGCACATCCCTTGAGCTTTGCAAAAGCGGCCCGTATACCTGCAGGGAAGTTCCATGATAATAATTCCGGATATCATTGTCATTCTTGACTTCGGCGTGACAGGGAGCGGATTGAAAAACTTTTAAATATTGAGGAGCATCGCAGGTAATGCTGTTTTCCGCCATATTCATTGCGTGTAAACAGCTGCAAAAAAATAGCAATGCGGAGCTTATGACTACCACCCTTTTCACTTTATCCTTTCTGTAGTTAAAGATAAAATGATGCCGTGAAGCTCGTCCGCCAAAAAAAACCTCTTATGAAGTATACATGGTAATCTTATTTTTGACAAGCCTGCGGCAAAAATAAACGGCTAAATAATGAATTTTGACTTTTTGACCAGCGGATTACCGATTATATCGCGCTCCACGTCTTTTGCTAAACCCGGCTTGTTTAATTTGTAGTACATATAATTCTTGTAACCTTCCACGCCAGGCTGGTCAAAGGCGTTAACCCCCAGCAATTCGCCCTCGAACGCTGTCGCCATCTCAAAAAAGAATAGCAGCCCTCCCCAATAATACGGAGAGACTTTTGGCAGAGTAATCGTGCAGGAGGGCCTCGACTCTTTGCTTAGCGCCCATTCGGTAGCCTCCTGGGCAAGCGAAAGAAGCGCGGAATACCGCCTGCCGGACATTATATCACCCGATCCGGGGATCGTTATCTCATGCCTGAATCTGCGCACTTTGATGAACGTCACGGCCTTATTATTCTCACCTTCGATGTTATTTTGCTGTATGGAGTGCAGGTCATTCGTGCCGCGCGAAGGTATCGGGGTCCTTCCTACGTTCAGTATCGACGCTTTGTTGTTCTCCCACCTTTCCCGGCCGTCTTTCTGAACAACGATCTTCCTGCGGTATTTCTTCCCGAGACTTTCGGCCAGAAGCTGCACATACCAATCCGCGGTCGATTTGAGCGTTTCCGAGAAAGGCATCAAAATAGATATCGGCTTATTCTTCTTTTTATAAAGGATCGTGTGTAGGGCGGCGTACATAAGAGCCGGGTTGGCGAATATGTCCTGCTTCATGCAGAGCCTTGCCATAGATCCGGCGCCGCCCAGAACCTCCCGTATGTCGATACCGACGATCGCCATGTGAAGCAGCCCTATATTCAACTCAGAGAACCTGCCGCCGACCCCTTTTAATACAGGCAGGTCACGAAAACTCATGCGATCCTTCGCCTGTTCGGCAGATACGCGCTTCCTCAACGTTCCGGAATTCGGGTCAGTTATAGCGAATACCTGAGCGCCGTAGCGATCGCCCGCATTCGTTTTCAGCCAATCCTCGATAACGGTAAAGGCGGCCTTAGTCTCTGTCGTCTCGCCCGACTTGGATATGACTATCACGAATGTCTTTTTAGCTTTAAGGTTGTTCAGGAGGGATTTAAGCGTATCCGGATCGAGATTGTTCCCGTCAAAATATATTCTGGGCCTGTCTTTACGAGCCTTATCGAATTCGTTATAATATGGCGGACAGAGGGCATCCTGAGCCGCTTTCAGGCCAAGATATGACCCCCCTATGCCAAGAGAGATGACATTCTCGTACCTTCCGGCGATCGCGTCCCCCATCTTCTGAATGGCGTTCACCTCATCCTTGTGTTGGAAAGGAAGTTGGGCCCATTCAAGCCCGAGATCGATGCGGCTAGGCCCATCCGATATGAGCTTCACGACATGCCGGTATGCTTTTTTAACGGCTGCTGACATTGAAGCCAGGTCGGTCTCAGTTACCCCGTGACGTTTTTCTATGTTGTGGCTGAAGATGTTGTTAAAATCGAATTGAATATTCTCCATATCGCCTCCTTTTTTTAACGGCTAGAATATCTCTACGCCGGTCTTTTTGAGCAGTTTGGCGAGTTTTGCGAGCGGTAGCCCAACCACATTATAAAAACATCCCTCTATCCTGTCGATAAAGATGCTTCCGGGTCCCTGGACATCGAATGAACCCGCTTTGTCAAACGGCGATATCTTCCTGAAATAACTCCTGATCTGCCTGTCATCCAGGCGGTAGATATAGACCTTCGTCTTATCAAAATCCGTATAGGTCCTGCCTTTGTCGATATCAACGACCGCAATGCCGGTATAGACCCACTGTGGTTTCCGTGAAAGGGTCTTAAGGGTCCTCATGGCGTCTTTCATGTTCTTCGGCTTACCTATTATCCTATTCCCGACGAGCACCACCGTATCAGCGGCAATGACCACGCCTGAGCCATTCTTGCCGGCAATGTCTGCAGCCTTCTTTACTGCATTGCGCATGACAAGCGATCTGCATGAGCCTGTAAGCAGATGCTCTTCCCTGACATTGGACTTTTCTATCCTGAACCTGAGGCCTATCTGGCGCAGCAGCCTTTGTCTCGCCTTCGATCCGGAAGCTAATATTATTTTACGCATAGTATATATTTATTTGGTTTGACCCGCTACGAACCCGGACGCCCAGGCCCATGCAAGATTATAGCCGCCCCTCTTACCGTTCACATCAAGGACCTCGCCCGCGAAATACAGGCCCTTCCTTATCTTTGACTCAAGGCTATTCTCGATAACTTCCGACACGTCCACGCCCCCTGCCGTAAAGTCCGCTTCATTCCAGCCTCGCGTTCCCGATACTTTGAAGAGCCTTCCTTTCAATGCATCTGCCATCGCATCAGGCTGCCGGTCATGCGTTATCGCATTTATGACTGCTCCGAATTTATTCGGGAGCATGCCGGCCGTCATATCTTCACGCGCGATCTTGTTAGTCATCTTTCTCTTTAACTCGGCCGATAGGCGGGACTTTGTCATAAAAGGTACCATGTCAACCTCTATAATAACGTCTTTCTTACCGGCCCTCGTCAGCGCTATAGATATCTCTTCGCTCACATCGAGTATCGAAGTCCCCGATAGTCCGTATTTTGTGAAGAGCAGGTCCCCGGATGCCTCACACACTGCGCGGCCTTCGACGAGGGCTGTTACTTTAGCCGTTATTTTCTGTCCTTGAAGGGCATGGCAAAGCGGGTCCTTGACGACCAGAGGGACTGCGGAGGGAACGGGTTCTATTATGTTGTGACCGAATTTTTCAGCCAGCAGGAAAGCACTTCCGTCTGAACCGAGCGCAGGGTAGGATCTCCCCCCGCCGGATATAATAAGCGACCCGGACTCTATATTGCTTCCGGATCCGGCAGTTAAGATGAAACCTTCCCCCTTATCCGTAACGCTGACAACGTCGAAATCAACTTCTGCGGGGATCGCCAAACGTCCGAGCTCCAGCTCTAATACCCTCAGCACGGAGGCGGACTGGTTTGTCGATGGAAATATGCGTCCATTTTCGGAATACAGGGAGAGGCCTAGCGATCCAAAAAAATCCGCGATCTTGTCTTTGCCGAATTTTGAGAAAGTGTTCCTTATGAGAGGTCTTGCGGCGGGATTGTAATATTCCTCGGACAGGTCATCGTTAAGAAGGTTGCACCTGCCATTGCCGGATGCGAGGATCTTCTTGCCGATCCTCGGCATCTTTTCGCATATCACTACGGACTTTCCGAGCCTCTTCGCGCTTATCGCGGCTGCAATGCCTGAGGCCCCTCCGCCGATGACGGCAACATCGAATTTAGGCATCAGGCGCGCCCTAAGTATTCTCCGGTCCTTGTGTCGACCATGACCGTTTCCCCCTCTTCAATGAACAGGGGGACATTTATGACAAGCCCTGTTTCGAGGGTGGCCGGCTTCATCGCCTTGCCCGATGTATCGCCTTTTGCGCCGGGCGCGGATTCCTTTATCTTGAGGGCTACGCTGACCGGCAATTCTATGGCAATAGGGTGGTGCTCGTGATATAAAAGTTCGACCTCGAGATTTTCTTTCAGATAATCCTTCACAAGCGCCGCGAGCTCCGAGCTTATCGTCATAGTCTCATAATTATCCATATCCATAAAATGGAACCCCGAGTGGTCGTTATACAAATATTGTACCTTCTTTGACTCAAGATCGGCCTTCTCTACGGTGTCTGTCGGACTATAACGCCTGTTCAGGATCCTTGGGACCAGCAGGTTTTTAAGCGTGGCCTGATATATGGCCCTCAGGTTTCCCGGAGTCCTGTGCTCCATCTCTATCACGACGTAAAATTCGGTCCCCTCCTTGATTATCATCCCCTTTTTCAACTCTGACGCTTTCATTTTATCCTCTCGCTGTTACTATATGCCGATTATGTTACCGAACCTTTATCTTTACCTCTTCTTCTTTCGCCTTGGCCTTCTTGGGTATCGTTATTTCCAATACCCCATTCATGTATGCGGCCCCGATCCCTTCACTTAGACATTCCGAAGGCAGCTCCAGCATCCTTTCAAACCTGCCGCTCGACCTCTCTTGTCTGACCATTCCGGGAGCCGTCTCCTTTTTTACGATCTCCCTGGCGCCGGCGATCTTGAGCAGCCGTCCATTTTCCAATGTCACTTCTATCTTGTCCTTCTCCATCCCGGGCAGGTCGGCCTTTACCATTATATCCTTGTCATTCTCAGTGATATCCACCCTTACATCCTGGTCGAATACGCCGGCCGCTGCGCCCTGCTCAGGATATGTCGCGGAAATATCCCTGATAAATTTATCCATCTCCCGCTTCATCCTGACGAGCTTCGTCCGCAACTGTTCCAGATCCCTGTAATCCGCATCCGACGGGGTCTCGGCCAGCGCCGGGCCGGCCGCTAACACGCAGATCAATGCCGCCAATAGTATCTTTTTCATATCACGCTCCTGTTTGTGCTGTCATTAGGATAGTATATATTTAGTCAAAATTCAAGGGAGAAATCACTCGCTCGCTAAAATTTTTACGGATCATCTTTATGCATGTTCACTTCGGCCAGTGGGCTTCGCCTAATTTTGATATCAAGAGTATTTGGATGTTACGTATATTATTTTGGTTATTTTGCTCTTATGGTAACTAAGGCGCTAAAGTAGTTTGGGTATTAGCGTGACTTTATCAAAATTTACGGCTCAACCCACATGGCCTCGTGACCATGCATCATCGTGCCATCCGTAAAGATTTCAACTCGCTCCTCCTAATAAAATCTTATCGCGCCTGACTCAGATGACAGAATTTTTGAGCGATTGCCATAGCGATTTTTAACCTGTCCCTCACATAAAATTTCTTCGCTCGTACTGTAGGGGCAGATAACGGCAGGTAGCCCTTGAGGCGTTATATTTTGCCGGGGCCGCGCCAAACCACAAACTCATTAGAGCCATTGTCTCCATAACAGCAATATAAAAATATATAAATAATACCAAACCTAAATACTCTTGACGGCAAAATTAGCCGAAAGGGCGCCTGCCGTTAAGCTGCCCTGTTGTAGAGCAAAAAATTTTATACTAATCTTTCTTGAACGATACGGTAAGGTTAAAAGACATCCTGGGGAGGTTCAATTTCTGAGGGAATGGCGCGAAGGGCGCGGCCTGCTTGACGCTCGTAGCGGCTATATTTCTCAACACTTTATCTGTGGTGGATCCCGCGTTCTCTATCGCGAGCGCGACCAGTTTTCCGTCGGAAGACAGCTCAAAGACAAGATTGACCTCGCCTTGCCTGTTATAATCCGTGTAATGGGCCTTCAACCTCTGCCTTATCTTCTCCCGAATAAGCTGGTAATAATTGATGTAGTCTTTAGTGGACCTGGCCTGGGCCTGCCTCTTCGCAAGATCCTGGGCGGCCTCTTTTGCGGGCTCCGGACTTTTTGGTATTTGAGGCGCTGTATTGGCAGAGGGTTTAAGCTCGACGTCCTTCTTCAGCTCGACCTTACTGACGGCGGGCGTGCTTGTATCGCTTTTGGCCTCAAATATAGCAGGCTCTTTTACGATTATGTAATCAACGGCAATAGGCTTAGGCTGCTCTACCCTATGCTCGACAGGGACAAGATTAACTAATGGTAAAAGTATGATACAGTGCGCCACAGCGGAGATCGCCATAGAATTCTTAAGCCTGGTCTTCATAATTATAAATATACCTCACATCGGGCTCAAGGTCAACGCCCGTATTTTTTTATATCCAGGAACCAGTGTTTCCAGAAACCATCCTTCAATATGACCTCACTCTCCAATATTTTAATGCTTTGCTTAAAGATAGGGCCATCAACGACGAGCGTATGGAACTCCCCGTTTTCTCCGCAGGGACATATCTTCCGTGCCTCAAACTCCTTCAATATCTCCTTATCTATATATCTTCCGATAAAATCCTTACCGAGGATACCGTCCCTGCAGCTTATTATAAGCGCCTTAAACCCCGATTCAATAAACTCTTCCGCTATCCGTAATGGAGGCACGTCCCAGAGCGGCTCTATAGGCTTAACCCCCGCCTCCTTACAAAGACGCTCTATCCAGTTCACATTGTCCAGCAGGTATATGTCGCCGAATACCATAGAGCGGATACCCGAGGCCGTTAACTCCGCCAGGGCCTGGCGGAAGATATGCTCATAGTCCTTCATGTCCCGTGATACCTCTTTCTGAATAACAGGCACTCCGATCAGCATTGCCTGCAGGCGGACCAGCCCGGCGTCGATTCCGTGAAAACAGCAGCGCCCGTCCCCTTTCGTCACGAAGTTAAGGAGATGTTCTATCCTGTATCCGTCCTGACGCGCCTTGTAAAACGCAAAGCAGCTGTCCTTGCCTCCGCTCCATGAAGATACGGCAGATATCATATTCAAACAACCTCCTTATTTATTAGAAGCTGGATTTTGCTCCCGCATAAGCGGCGAATGGGCTTTCTCCGAATCCCCTTACCTCTTCATACCGCTTATTGAACATATTGGCGATCTTCAGGTATATATCCAGGTTCTTCGCTATTTTATAGTTTGTGCTGATATTAACAACGGTGTACGGCTTTAATTTGTCGACATTTACGTCGTACCTTAAGCCGTTTACAAGGACCTCAAGATCCACATCCCACTTCGGCGAAATCTGCATCCAGGAGGATATCTTGAGTTTATGCAGAGGCCTTCTCAATAAAGGCCTGTCGGTGCTGAAATCTTTCGTATAATCATATGTATATGAAGCTCCCAAATTGACCGTATCTATCGGTTTAGCCTTAGCGCCTAACTCGATACCGTAAGAGCGCGCCTTGCCCGTATTTTCAAATTTTGACGTATAGAACACGCTGTTCGTCGTCGTATTTATGAGATCGTGGAGCATCAAATTAAAATAGGTTGCATTCAATATCAGCCTGTCGCCGAACAGATACTGGTCTATTCCCAATTCGTATGATTGGCTTGTTTCAGGCTTCAGGTTGACGTTGCCGCCGCCAAATCCACCCCAGCCCCAAGCGTCTGGAGAGGCCGCGACTGCATTAAGCTGATATAGAGTGGGTACCTTGAGACCTGTAGCCCACCCGCCTCTGACCTTCGTTCCCGTTTCAAAGAGATATGAGCCGTCTACCTTATATGTAATATGGGTCCCGGCTTGAGAATGGTGGTCTATCCTCATGCCCTGGGTAGACGTCAGCCTGTCTTGTATATTAAGCCTGTTCTGGAGGTAAAACGAGCCGTTTCTCGAGAATACCTTGGGCATATCATCCTCGCTGTTGCCTGACCCCCAGTCCAGATAATAGTAGTAGTCCCCGACCTCCCACGTATACTCATAACCGACTGTGAAGACGTCAATCTCCCCCAAGTGTATATTATTGCGGTAGTCCAGCTTGAATAGATAGCCCTCATACCAATCGCGCAGGTAATACGCCCACCCGCTGTATCTATCGTCATTATCACGCCTGAAGTTGTACATCCATCCCAGTTTGACGTGGTAACTGTAATAATCGATCGGTTTATGTTCGACATAACTGGAGACCAGCGTTTCGTAGTCGCGCTGGAACAGGTTGGGATAATCCTTCCGGAAACTGTCATAGCCGAACCTTGTGGAAGTGTTCCTGAATGTGCCGCCGACCTTTAGGTCATCAATGGCGTCGTATTCTATTCTTGCCGATATGGCGTACCGGCCATATCCGTCAAGTTCCGGATTATTATTCTTTGCCTGTGCGCTCGAGATCCCGCGGCTCTTTTCGTGGGATCCGGCCACTGAATAGCTCAAGCCTTTCTCTTTTGATCCCATACCGAAAGACTCTTTAAATGTAGAAAAAGACCCGGCTTCAAATGACGTGTTGAAATACGGCTCCTCCGCTTTCTTAGTTATGATATTGATGACTCCGCCTATCGCGTCCGAACCGTATAGAGCGCTCTGCGACCCGCGGACGACTTCTATCTGGCCGACGTTGTCGAGCGTGAGATGCGCGAGATTGTAAGCGCCGTTCGTGGAGATAGGGTCATATACCTTTATCCCGTCTATCATCACAAGCGTATGGTTGGCGTTTGCCCCCCTGATGAATGCCGAGGTCTGGCCGGTAAAGCTCCCGCTCTCGACTATGTCCAGCCCCATCTCCTCCTTAAGAGCGCTCTTTACATATTCGACCTTTTTCCTGTCAAAATCTGACTCGGTCAGCACCGTGACGGCGCTCGACTGGGCCCCCAATTTTTCATCCAACTTTGTCGGCGTGACGACGATCCTGCCCAGTTCGGTGGCCGGACCTATAATGGCCTCCAACGGCGATATAGCCCGCTCGAACAATTTTGTTACCGCGTCTTTACCTGCTCCTGTCTTCTTTTCCTGCGCGAAAACACTATTGCACAAAAGCGTTAAAAACATGACCACCAATAAAATCTTCTTCATCTTTCCCCTCGTTCATTTAAAAATAAAAAACCCCTGGCATGAAAATGCCAAGGGTAAGCTCCCTGTTCTACAAACCCGTATATGCGGCGTTCCTGCGACGCCTTCAATATATAGGCAGGTCTTCTGACTTGGGAGTCATCCTACTCTTCTACGCCTTCTCATCCCTCACGGGATAATGGCCTGTTCTAGAATTTCGTCATCCCCAACAGCGGCGGGACCGTTTCCGATTATCTATTCCTGCGAAGCTCAAAGCTGAAAAGCTTTGAGCGAAGCAGAACGGAATTCCCTTTTGAGCCCTCTCGGGCGCCTATATAAACCAATATGTCAATGATAGTGCTATTATATCAATCATGCCAAAAGTGTCAAGTGAAAATCCGTAAATCTTTTTATTCGAACTGGACTTCGTCGATGTAGACTATCCCCACGTGTTTGACCGAATTCCAATTTTCAAAAGTGAAGACCAATTGCTTTATTTGATCCTTACGAAGAGTATTCGCGCCGTCCTTAAAATCGGCCAGCGGAATTGTGATCTTTTGCCAGTCTGTTGTGATTCTATTCGGCGCGTTATACGCTATTCTGTAAAATGTGCTATAGGAGGTATCTTTGAGTTCTACCTTGATTCCTCTGGGATTTTCACCATCGCTTTTCGCTTTAACCAAGAATGTAAGATTGGTATACGCGCTCATATCGACGGGGATGTCTATGTAGCCGGATTGGTCCGGTCTTTCAACCGCGTCATTACCCCCGCCAAATACCGTATAAGTATATGCCCACCCATAGTCGCCGGTATTGTAATTCAATTGCAGCCCGCGGGTATAAGTATGCGCTGCGGCTAAAGAGTACTCATGGGTCATCGATCCGCCGCTACCGCCGCCGTCTCCCATATTCGCCCCCAGGGCGCACGTCCCGATCATATCTCCGTAATGGTCGACCCGCACGGCCGGGACAGGGTTGGTGTCAAGCGCTATATTATCGATATAGAGCGTCCCCTGTTTCGGGCTTCCGTTCGTATCGCTTTGCGAGTTTTCAAAGACTATCGTAAGCTGGCTCATCGATGATATCCCGTCGAGGTTGGCGAAATTCTTAAGCGGTATCGTGACCTTTTTCCAGGAGGTGGTCACCCCGCCGTCCAGATAATCGGTGATATATACAAATGATTTATTCCTGTAGTAATTTGTAGATTTTGCGGCGCTCCAGTATGTCGCCGTGCTCGTATTTTTAAGCTCTATCTTAAAGAATATTCCGCTTACAGAACCCTTGACATAAAAAGAGAGGTTGGCATACGATCCTATACTCCCTCCGCCGAATGAGCTGTAATACCCGGCATAACTGGCGCTGTCGTTGACATCAAAATCCAGTTTCAGGCATTTGCCCGGCAGGGTAGGATTCGAAGGGTCATTACTGCTCGGATAGCTTACTTCGCATGTCGCGGTCGAACCATCTTCGGCAAACGTGCCGGTGGCCCCGTTCCATGAGTTGACCTCTATCCCCTGGTCAAAATCATCCATGAGGGAACCGGGAACGATCGGTACCGCGGCTTCAGCGTTGACCGTTACCGATCTATCCACTGAAACGGCTTCGGAACCGCCCGATAAAAATAAGAGAGATACCAATAGCGCCGTTACCATAAAGACTGTTTTGAGATGTGTATTCATATTTCACCCGCTCTTTTTATCATTATTCATTCGTCAGATCAAAATATATCGCCGCGGAATATTCCGCCGCAGCTGCGTCTTTAAAGATGCCGCCAAGATAGATGCGGAATGTGGAGTCAATAGGGTCCCTGTCTCCAAGCCCGGGAGGAACAGCCGCCACGTGAGCCCATTCGCTCGTTCCGTATGCCGTAACCGAATATTCGCTGCCCGGCTGGTTGGCGCTCGTCCAGTCGGAATCATTCTTGTCTTTAATAAAGTTCCATGTCATGCTTCCGCCGCTGTATACATCCGACTCGCTGCCGCACGGAACGCCGCCTGCCTGGACATCGGGATAGACCCGCCATATGAGCGGCACCCTGTTCCGGCCGTCAGAGCTCATAAGCCCGTTATATTGCCCGGCCATATATTCGGGAACGCCATTATCGTTTTTAGTATAAATCCATATCTTCCAGTTATTCGAACTGGTAGCGTATTTTACCTCAAGGTATTGCCTGGCGGCCGCATAGTCCGAGGAGCCGCTATTCGCGAAGTCTACACCTGTACTTATCGAGTTATCCGCGATAAGTTTGGTGACGACATCGATCGAATTACCGGCGAGGCTTTCGGTCGTGAACTGGATATCATCCAGATACAGGACTATAGGCGCGGCCGACAACGACTTTATGGATAGCCTGTCCATATTATTAAAGGAGACTCCGCTGAAATCTGACAGTTTTATCTTTAGATTCTGCCACCCTTCCGCAGTCGTTATGTTCACTGACGCGTCCCCGGAAACAGCTCCTTTAAGCCCTATCTGTATAGGCTCGTGCCCGGCGCACTTTATCCACATAGAAAGAATTGTTGCCTGGCTTATATCCCCGCTATTCAAGCCTATCAAGCCCTCCTGGCCCGGGTCCAACGTGAGCTCTCTAATGCTGCCCTGTGTCCAGTCGTGCCTGATGCCCTGCATAAAAACAAATGGCCCGGTCGATACGCCGCCAAAGACGTTTGGCTCGCGGCCGTCGCCGTAATCTACCTCGAAATTCCCGGTCGTGACGGAGGCCTCGTCCGAATATCCGCTCTCCTCGGACGGGTTAGCCAGGTCGAATACCGTCACCGTGTAATAATATTTCATACTGTCCGAAACAGTGCTATCCTGATATTGAGGGGATGTCAGATCGGATGAGTTCAGCTTGGCGTAGGGGCCTCCCGCAGTCTGGCTCCTGTATATATTGTATCTTATATCGTCCCCGCTAACAGCCTTCCATCTAAGATTTACCACGGTCTTTCCGAACGACGCCGCCACAAGTTCCCGGGGCGGGAGCATGCTGGGCCCGAGATCAAGAACGAGCGTATTCCATATTATCCAGTCCCCTCCGGCATTATCGATCTGAAGTTTTATGCGGTTCCAGCCCTGCCGTAAATTCACGGTCGGTATCAGGACTTCCTGGACCGAGCTCATCTCAAGGTTATCGGCGACGATCTCGCCGTTGGCAATGACGTCAACATAGACCGTTCCGTCTGCCGAATACGGCTCCAGAGTGAGCTTCCTGCCGTGAGAAAGGTCATCTATATAAAACATTATGTCGGTGAGCGGATCAGTATCAACGTTGAGCGCCTGCTCAAAGGTGTCATATGCAATTGCACCGTATATAGACTCATGCCCGGCATAGTACGTATCGTCAAGCCTGTATTCGTTCCCATACAGCGAGCGTGTTATCGACCACGTATTGGTCAGCGTCGGCGCGGAGACCTCGAGGTTCTTCCAGGCAAGCCAGCTGTCGCCGCTTGTCCATGTCAGCGTGATGATATTTTCGCCTATGGCCAGGTCGGAGCTGTCTACCTCTATATATTTTACCTCGTCCGGCACATTCTGTACGTGCGAGAAGGCCTGGCTGCCCCTGTCGGCGCCGTTGACATTGACATTGACCTGGACGTCATAGTCCGCTACGGAATCGTTCATGAACGGATGGACAGCCAGCAGGTACTTGGAGTCCGCCGTGACCTGCGTCAGGCCGAAACTTATCTGGGCTGTCGTGTTAGTCGAGTCGATGAACCCGTACGCGAACTGGCTCTTCGCCGTGATGTCGTCTATATCGAGGTAGTGCTTCGGATCGGTATTTGACCTGAAATCCAACTGCGTAAGCAGGTCGTTCATCGTCCCGTAGTGTGTCTGGGCATTCATGAAACTGTTCCAGATGATGCCGGAATAGATATGGTTGGATAACATCGCAAGAGCTGCCCCGAGATCTATCCCCACAAAGAAATCTGCGTAAGTGCGCGGTGCGCCGTTCTTAAAAGACGCGAGGAATCCGTATTCATCGTCGATCCACAGGTTCGCGTCTCCCTTCCAGGCAGTGAGCGCCTGCTCTGCTTCAAGAGGCAATACACCGATGGAGCTTGCGACGACGCTTGTATTGACCGTTCCGTCATGTGAAGGGCCGGGCGGGTTCGCCAGAGGCAGGGCTCCGTAATCCCCGTGATAACCGACGCTCTCTACCATGTATGAGGAACTTAACCCCCAGGATGTCTGGTCGTAGCCATAAGCGCCGTCCTGGTCTATGCAGAACTGCCTGTTCGCGATTACCGCGTCTTTTGTATTCTGCCACCAGTCAACATTCCTGGCGTCGTGCTTATCTCTAAGGTCAAAGAATGCGTGCGGAAACTGATAGGCGAATAGCGAGCCATACCAGGTCTTTACAAGCGGCTTGCCGTTTGCGCCGTAGCTTCCAAGCTCTCTCCAGGGCGCGTAATACTGATCCGCGCTCAACGCGTGAGCGGTATCAGGTGAGGCTATGGCCAGTAGATAAAGGAGGAGGGACTCATCGTTGTAGTCCCAATGTCCGTTATTGTATCCGCCGCCGTCAGGCATCCACTGCTTAAAGAAGCGGTTATAGTTCTCTCCCGGCGTTAGATCTATAAATGTGGACCACTTTACATTGAAATACAGCTCCTGCGCCTTTGTCCTTATGGACGGCCTTGCCGCGCCAAAATACTCACCCGCGGTCAGGGCGCCGGAAACGAGAATAGCGGTATCTATAGAGGATACCTCGCAGCTTGACCACCGCATTCCCGTGTTGATATTGACAAAATGGTAGAAGAAACCGTCTTTTCCCCAGGTACTGTCTCCCAGGGGATCCTGGGAGTTCTGAATAAATAACAATGTGTCCAGAGTATCTTCCACTCTGTCAGCTATGTCTGCAGGTGCTACCTGCCAATCCGGGTCCGTCCCGGCCCCGTACTTCTCGGCCGCTACGCACATCGCGGCAAGCCCGAACCCGGTAGCGGCGATACTCGCCGCGTTATAATTTATGTCTATTGACGGATCCGGCACGTCGGCCATAACTCTATCCCGCACGAGGCCTGTCGCTGGATCGGCCTCGTTCCAGAAATATTGGGCCGCGCGCTGAACCGTGGCGTCAAGGATACTCTTGGCATTTACAGTCCATTCGTGGCACCGCGTGTTGACGCCGTCATTGACAGTGACCCTGACTTTATACTGGCCGCTCCGGCCCGCCGCGAAGTCGTAAGAATTCGAATCGGTCCCTACAACCACTCCGTCTACCTCCCATACATACGTCAGGCCGGTGTAGTCGCCCACGCTGAAATTTTGGGAATCCCCCTGGATCAGATCTATGGTATCGTTTAGAGGGAGGTTGGTCTGCGCTATATTGAACGCCCATTGATGGGATGTGGCAGGATTGCGGCCGTCGCTGATAAGAACCTCTACTGTGTGGTTTCCGGTCGCAGCCAGAGCCTGGTAGTCGGATACGGATAGTTTGTTGCCGGTAGCCGCCGCTGCGACGCTGCCGTCAAATTTCCAAGTATAAGTAAGGCTGTCTCCGTCGAAATCACTCATTATCATATCATCAGGGCTCAATATACTAAGCTGAGTCCAAGCTGGGATCCCGTTGGAATCCCATATATAGACTCCGTATGATAATCCGTAGTCCAGTATGACCTCATCATGATTATCTCCGTCAAAGTCGCCTGTTACCATATCTTCTGGGCTTAAGGTGTGGAGCTGTGTCCAGGCAGGGGTTCCGTTTGAGTCCCATATATGGATGCCATATTCCCCGTAGTCCAGTATGACCTCATCATGATTATCTCCGTCAAAGTCGCCTGTTACCATATCTTCTGGGCTTAAGGTGTGGAGCTGTATCCAGGCAGGGGTTCCGTTTGAGTCCCATATGTGGATGCCATATTCC